>MVQS01000142.1 GCA_002067855.1 Syntrophaceae bacterium PtaB.Bin038 | reverse complement strand
GCAGATCTCCTCGAAGAAGTCGATGTGGGAGTTGAAGAAGAAGGAGAGCCGGGGGGCGAAGGCGTCGACGTCGAGCTTCTTGCGGCGAATCACGTCCTCGACGTACTCCATGCCGTCGCGCAGCGTGAAGGCCAGCTCCTGGACCGCCGTGGAGCCCGCCTCGCGGATGTGGTAGCCCGAGATGGAGATCGTGTTCCACTTGGGAACCTTCAGGGTGCCGAACTCGACGGTGTCGCTGATGAGCTTGACGGAAGGCTCGGGCGGGCACATCAGCGTCTTCTGGGCGATGAACTCCTTGAGCATGTCGTTCTGGATCGTGCCGCCGATCTTCGTGAGGGGGATCCCCTGCATCTCGGCCGCGGCGCAGTACATCGCCCACAGGGCCGTCGCCGGGGGGTTGATCGTCATGGAGGTCGTGATCTTGTCGAGGGGGATGCCCTTTGTGAGAACGAGGAAGTCCTCGAGTGTGTCGATGGCCACGCCGCACTTGCCGCACTCGCCCCGGGCCTTCGGGGAGTCGGTGTCATACCCCATGAGGGTGGGGAAGTCGAAGGCGGTGCTGAGACCCGTCTGGCCTTCCTTCAGGAGCAGGTGCCACCGCGCGTTCGTGGTGGCGGCATCGCCCATGCCCGAGAACATGCGGAAGGTCCAGTACTTGCCGCGGTAGCCCGTCACCTGGTTGCCGCGGGTGTACGGGTACTGCCCGGGGTAGCCGATGTCCCGCTCGAACTCCATGTCCTTGATGTCTTCGGGGGTGTAGAGACGTTTGATGGGGAGATCGGAAACCGTGGACCACTGGGCCTCCGGCTTCTGATCGGGCCATTTGGCGACGAGTTTCTTGACCTCGTCCTCCCACTTCTGGCGCATCCTGCTGGACGATTCGAGAACTTCTTTTGCGAAATACACGTTTCCTCCCTCCTTGTCCGTGAATTTGTAGAAATTTAGACCATATACACTCCTTGAACCTTATTAAACCCTGACATTCCGCAATAATAGACCCACTCGTTCCCGTATACAATAACCTCAATTTTGTCAAGCTAAAAGACGGCGATTTTGCCCGTATGATGGGCCTTTCGGGGCAGGCGGCAGGCGGGACCGGGTGTCGATGTATCAAACGGGGGTGCAAGACGCGCCGCTCCCCTGTGTCCTCCCGGCATGGGCCCACTATAAGCCCTTCGGGCCGCCGGTCCATCCTTTTCTGAGTCCCCGTGGGAACGGCATCGGCAGAAGAAGGGGGGTGGAACCCCTGCGGTCCTGCCCCCCTTTGGGCTGCAAGCCTATCGGCATGCGCTTCGGCGTGTTGTCTTACAGGCCGTTGTACCGGGCCTGAACCTGCTCGGCGCTCAGCGTGTCGCTGCGGATGATGACCCGGTCGATCACGCCGTCCCAGCCGAGATTGCCGTATCCGGCGTTGTACTTCTCGGCAAGCTGCGCCCCTATGATGAGGCTGCCGGCCGTGTCGCGCACGCCGCCGGTGGTATTGGCCGCCTCGTCGTCCAGCACGCCGTTGACGTAGAGGCGAAGCGTCGTCTCGTCCCAGGTCCCGACGATGTGGTACCATCGGCCGGGCTGCAGGTCGTAGCTCCCGTAGACGCCGATCCACTTGCCGTCGTCACCGGTGATCATGAAGAGAAGCCGCGCGTGGGACCCCTCGTGGTACCAGAGCTGCAGGCCCCAGGCCTCGTCGCTGAAATCCCTTCGCTCGCCCTTGTGCACGATCCCGGCAAAGGGGTGGATGCCGTCCACGCGGACCAGGACCTCGACGGTCCCTTTGTTCCGAAGGGTCAGTTCGTCGCGGTCGGGGGCGATCACGTAGTCCAGCGTCGCCGGATCGCCGTCGAACAGCCGGGCGTTCATGTTCCCCTTGTACCCTTCGACGGCGGGGACATCGGCGATCACGTACTGGCGGCAATCGGGGGAGAAGCCGATCCACTCCGCCACGATGGCCGGGTCGGGCAGGATGGAAACCGTGTAGGTTGCCCTGGTGCCGTCCTCGGCCGTCACAACGATGAGGGAACTTGCGGTCAGGCCGGTCGCCCTCGTGCGCCCATCGGACTCGCAAATGTCGAACCGAGCTCCCGCCGCGACCACGAGAGAGGCCTCGAGGACCTCCACGGTCGTGCCAAAGGGGATTTCGACCAGAGAGTGGCCCCGCACCTCGCCGATCACCGAGGCCAGGGAGGTGTCGCTGCTCAGGGGGACCGGTTCCGGCGCTTCCACGGAGACAGACGAGGGGCTGCCGCCGCCCGAACATCCCAGCATCAGAAGAGCGAGAACGACGATGATCGTTTTGTGTGTATTCATGGCCTCCTCCGTGGCGACATCGGGATTTCGAGTCGACCATCCGTTGAGCACAAGGGGTGCCGCACGGGCCATATCGGAGTATCATGAATAAAATCAGCCTATTATGGGAAAGAGGGGCTCGGCGGCACGTTCATCGAGGCTCCCCGCTCGCCTCCGTTCCGGCATCGAGCGATCTTATTGTCCAACGATTTCAATGCAATGGAACCATTGCGCCATTTTGGCACACAAACAGATTGGATGTCGGCGACAAGAAGGTGGGATCAGCACTCAGTTCTCGCCGAGGACCAGGACGAGGGTCTCGAAGAGTTCCCTTTGCGTTCGGTCGGCCAGCCTGCCCTTCATGAGGTTGAGGGCCTGGAAGGGGGGCATCTTCCCCCGGTAGGGCCGGTCCGAGGTCAGGGCGTCGTAGACGTCCACGAGCGCGCAGATCCGGGCATAGACGTGGATCTCGCCCCCGTAGAGGCCGTAGGGATAGCCCCGCCCGTCCTCCCGCTCGTGGTGTTCGAGCACGATGAGCTTGCACTCGGTGGTCAGCTGGTTGGTCTCCTTGAGGATGTCGAACCCGTATAAGGGATGCCGCCGCATTTCCGTTTTTTCCTCGTCCGTCAGCAGGCCCTCCTTCATGATGACCCCGGGGTTGACCCGGGTCTTCCCCAGGTCGTGCAGGAAGAACCCGATGCCCAGTTCGCGAAGGTCATGGCGGTCGGAGCGGCCGAAGTACTTCCGGGCGACCAGCAGGGACAGGACCCCGACGTTGACGGAGTGGGTGTAGGTGTAGGCGTCGTAGTCCCGGATGGAGAGCAGGTATCGGCTCAGGTGATCCACCTCCAGGATGCAGTCGATGATTTCGTAGAACCCCTCCTTGGCCTCCTGGATGGTCTCCTCGTCGGGGGTGTTCTCCATGAGCCGCTGCATGACCATCTTGGAGCAGGCCTTCACGGCGGCGGCCCTGCAGTCGGGGGCGACGCCGCGATCGTGCATCGTCTCCTTCAGCAGCGGGGGGATCGTCTCCTGCGGTGCGGCGGGAGCGGGAAATTCGGGCAGGTCCTCGTCGAGGATGGGCTCCGCAAAGGCCCGCGGGGCATCGACGCTCACCGTCCGGACCCCCCAGTGCTTCATCTTCTCGATGTCGCGCGGCGAGTTGAGGGTGAAGCGGCTCCGGATGAAGGGGTGGCTGAACCACGATCCCGGAATGGTGACCTGCATCCCGACTTTCAACTCGCTCACGGGGACCGACTGCTGCATACTGCCTCCAACCGAAAAAAATCCGGCCCACGCCGGCGCGGCACGAGCGGTCTTTCCCGCGCCTACCGGCTTCTCCATTTTCCCCTGGCCGTCCCGGTGACCCCTTTCTCCGGGATTCCCGAGGCGGTGATCTCGATCTCGCTTCCTGCCACGGCAAAGCTCAGCCGATAGTCGCCGGCGTCGGTGCTCACCGATGACAGGAGGGCGGGGAGGTCGTTCGCCTGCTCCTGGGAAGTCATCAGCTTGATGGCGTACTGGTTCGTGAGCCTGTTCTGCGCCTCCACCACGGCCTGCAGGGCGGCCCTGTTTTCGGCTTCCGTTTTCAGGCCGATGAACTTCGGCGCGGCCACGGCGCTCAGGACCCCCAGGATGACGAGCACGGCAATGATCTCGATCAGGGTGAAGCCCTTCCGGCTGCGGCACCGGTCCTTGCGGGAAAGCGGGTTCATCGGATTCCTCTGGGACTCTGAATTCATGGCTGCCTGTCGCCCGAGCATGGATAATACCAGGCGGCCGGATGGCCCCGGCGAAACAATAAGCCAGTGAATCCGGCATGTTGCAGATCGCCGTTCCGGAGGCGGCCCTCCGGCGCGCATCGGCGGCCGGGCCATTTCGGACCCGTACGGCGCTGAAACCGAGTCATTTCGGCGAGATGAAATGACGATGCCGTTTCGGCACAGGCCGGAACGGCATCATGGGCAAGCAATTCGGTCTTGACAAAAACAGGAGCGTCGCTAATCTGAAAAGCGAGAGTGCATCAGGGCTCGCAACCTATCGGGCAGTTCCCCGCGGTTACCGTCAACCAGCTTCCATAACGCTGATCGAACGATTTTTCCCGTTTCGCCGACCGTGTCGCAACGCGCAGGTGTTTCATGGGAACATTCATTGAGATTTCAGCGCTCCCCATCATCCTCTTCCTCGGTCTCGGGGCCGGCAGGAAGCTGCTCGACACCTTCGTGGCGCCCGGAGGGCAGGCAAGGCTCTCCGAGCTGACGGAGCTTTCGACCCTGTGGATGGGCTACGTCTGGCTGTCGAACTTCACAGGCCGCTGGGCCATCGGGTGCCTCGACGAGGGCGACGTGATCAACGTGCTGGGCCTGGGGTTGGTCGTCCTGTCCGTCGTCCTCTTCGGCGGCAGGGGGGACCGGTCCGACGCCTGAGCCGTTTCTATTCCCGTTCCATCTCGGTCTTCCACACCTTCCAGACGTTGCCCACGAGGTCCGGGCCATCCCCCTGAGCAATGATGGTCAGGAAGCGATCGGTAACCGCGGGCTGGGAAAACTGCGACAGTTCATAGCGACCGGCGACGTACTGAAACAGCATGGGCAGGGGCGAGTCTGTAAACTCGACGATCCCCTTGATGCGAAAAACCTTGGGCGGGAGGGATTCGACTGCGGAGAGGAATTTTCTCCGATTCAGCGGTCCCGGGATTTCCAGGGTTTCGCACCGCAGATCGTCGTGAACATGGGAGTGATGGATGGGAAGACGTGCCCCGGGCGTCGCGGGCCATGCGTTCTCCCCCCGCGATGAGACTTCGATGTCGAGAATGAAGGCCGGGTTCAAATCGCCCCGCGTTGTCAAGAATAGAACGGCCCTGGGATTGATCTCCTGAAGCAGCGTGCGCGCTTTTTCCAGACCCGCATCGCTGACGAGGTCGCATTTGTTCAGCAGCAGGACGTCGGCGGCCCGGATCTGGTCCGTCGCAATCGCAAACCGGGACAGACTGGAATCGAGATTGAGCGCATCGACCACCGTAACCGTGCAGTCGTATCGTATCAGATCTTCCAGCTCGCCGATCTCGTCGAGCAGATTGAGGGGGTTGGCGGCCCCCGTGGTTTCGAGAAGGACGAAATCAGGCTGGAAACTCGAAAGGATGTCGTTCACGGCCCGCCTCAGGTTGCCCGCCAGGCTGCAGCAGACGCAGCCCTCATCGATCTCGGTAACCGTGTAGTCGAGCAGTTTCCCGTCCAGGCCGACTTCGCCGATTTCGTTCTGGATCACCGCGACGAATCGGCTGCGCTGGGTCTGATACTCGATGAAGTGCTGCAGAAAACTCGTCTTGCCCGCGCCCAGGAAACCCGCCAGGACCGTGAGCGGCGGGCGCTCATCGATCCCCAGGCTTTTCTTGTCCAGTGTCCTGTAGCCGCTCGTTTTCCGGGCGGTCCACCACCGCATCCCCTCGTAACCCGGCGGGACGGCTTCCCCCTCCCGCCACCGCACGTCTCTGCCAGGAGCGCCATACGCGCCGGAAAGCGAGTCGAAAAGCTCGTCACACCGGCCTTCGCCGTACCCAAGCGCGACCAGGACTTCCTCGATGTCCGCTGCGGGGATTTTCCGGATTGACCCCGCAGGGTCGTAGGCGATCTCCGCGCCGGGGAAAGACCGCTCGAACAGGCTGCAGGGAGCCCGGCCGAGATGAAACGCAAGCGAGGCGGCCAGAACGTCGAAAAAAGACCGCGCGAGGGTCAGGGCCGGAAAATCCTGATCGCGCCCGCCGGGCTCGATCACCTGCACCATCCGTCCCTCACGGGGCAGGCGTACGCCTGCCTCGGCTCTGCTGCGAAGCTCAGAGAGGCTTTCCATTCCCAGATACAGCGCCTTCTCCCCGACATCGAGGGCCAGAAGCAGCGTGCCGATCCGGAACAGCGATGACATCTCCTCGTGCTGCAGGAACTCGCGGACGAGGAGCATGTAATCGGGGCGCTGGGTGCAGGCCGCGGCACGCAGGGAGCATCGCTCGACGAGTTCCTCGCCTGCGCCTGGGAAATAGCTCAGACCGAATGTTCCGACCACCCAGCCCGGTGCTTCTTCCATGCCGGTGAAGCACAATCCGAAAACGCCCTCGCAGCCGGCAATGCGAGCCGTCCAGCCCTCCGCTTTTGCGGTGACCGACTGCTTCAGCCCCCGCCAGCCAAGCGCATGGCGCACGCCGGGCACGAACTGGGCGCGCACCAAGATGGCGCGCATCAGTTCCTGAACGGCGCCTTCCGGATCGGACCGGATGTCGCCCCGGAAAAAATGACGCAATTCCAACACAGCTGGCCTTCCTCAGACTCTGCGGAGACGATGCCCGAGACGCTGCCCGGAGCCGGCGGGGCCACACCCTACCTCGCGGGTTTCTTCGGACCCAAAAAATTCAGCGCGACGATGCGCCCGTTTTTCCAGCCGACCGTGTACCGCTGGACGGTATCGGCTGGAAATTCACTCGAGGTTTCGACGGTGCGGCCCTCGACCGTGTAGGTGATGACAGGCCCCTTCATCTCGGTTTTCACAACGTAGGGCGTCCTGATGACCAGGAGCGCCATGGCCTTGCGCATGAGACCGGGGTCGCAATACTTCTTCAGCACCGCTTCATACTCCGCAGGCGACCCGTGGGACCTCAGGCACTCGCGCATCTCCGGGATAACCTCCTGGTACACACGGGGCTTGGCGTCGTAGAACTCGAGCGAGACGACCCGCCGGTTCTTCCAGCAGACGTTGTACGTCTGCGTCGTGTCAGCGGGAAGTTCATAGGACGTCTCCACGATGGTGCCCTCCACGGTGTAGCAGACCATCTCTCCCTTCTGCTCGGTCTTGATCACGTAAGGTTTCTTGATGACCAGCAGCCCCATGGCCCGGCGGATGATTCCGGGGTCGCAGTATTTTTTCAACGCCGCCTCGTACTCCGCGGGCGATCCGTGGGATTGCATGCACTCCTGCATTTCCGGAATGATGCCCGTTACGGGGCCGGCCCACGCCAGCCCCGCCAGGCAATATCCCATCACGACCATGAAAACGATCGCTTCATGACTTCCCCTCTTTCTTGAGAAACATCTTCCCGGGGGTTGTGACCTCTTTGTCAGTATTCCACCTTGCCGCCCTTGGGACCGCCCCACGAGAACTTGACGATCTTGCCATTCTTCCAGCCCATCTGGAAAATCCTCACCGTGCCCGTGGCAGCAGGCGAATGCTCGCATTTCTCAACTGTGGACTCCAGCGTGTAGTACGTGATGCCATCTTTTTCCTCGGTTTTTGTCACGATCGGTTTTGTCATATCGCACTGGGTAAGCTCCTTCGGCACCACGCCCGGCACGGCGTATTTTTTCAGCACCACTTCACGCTGGGTCAGTTTTGAGAATTGATCGATCACCTCTTTCATTTCGGGGCTTACCTTCGGCCCGAAGAAACCGATCAATCCGCCGGCCGACAGCAGCAGAAGCAAAAGCATCCGTTTTCTTCTGATAAGAGTCGCCATAACCGCCTCCTGTACGGTGATGATCACAAGTCAATCCCGAAGCCGATCCTGTCCCCGTTGCCCAGGTATGCCGTGTCCGGCGTCCGGTGACGGGCCGTTCCCTTCTGAACAGGGTACCCCCGCTCAATGAACTTCTTGGCACAGAGGACCCCGGTGCAGTGGTTGCAGCCGATTTTCTGGAACCCGTATTTGCCCAGGGATATCACCAGATCGTCATACTTGGGGTCCCAGTCCTCGAAGGGAGAGATGTGGAGGCCCCCGTAGATGCCGTACAGCTGGTTCTTCTCGTATGCGATCTCCCGGAAGGCCGTCTCGGCAAACTGGATGATGCCGAAGTGACAGCACCCCGTGGTACTGACGAGACCGTGATCCTTCACGTTGGCGTAAACGGCCTGCTCCCCGTAGACCCGGCAGATGATGGGCACGGCGAAGACGTAGGTCGCAAGGCCGGGAATGATGGGGTTGAGCCCCGGCTTGACCTTGACCAATTTCCCCTTGTGTCCGGCATCCTTCAAGTATTGCAGGCCTTCGGGGTAGAACGTGTCGGGAATGTAGGTGGTGATGGTCGGGTCGTATTTGTAGGTGACGGGCACGCCCCAGAAGTGATCGAAATGCTCGTGGGAGATGAACAGGGCTTCGATCTCCCTGTTTTTCAGCATCTGGTCGATGCCCTCGCGCTTGAAGCATTCGTGCATCCACTTGTAGGACCACCCGCTGTCGAGGAGGAATTTCCGTTTCTTGCCGCTCATCTCCTCCACCTCGATGAGGGCGGCGAACCCGCCGGCGTTTTCCGGGCTCACGGAGAGTTTCTCGGTGATCGCCCACGCCTCATCGACGTTGTTCGGCAGCAGGTGCCTGATCTTGGCGACCCCCGATTCGAATGAGCCTTTCCCGAGTCCGGTTCCGTCGCCGAAGGGCGGCCAGTTATAGCTGTACTGGTTTACCAGGAGGCCCCCGGCGCCCTTGATGTCTCCCATCAAAACGGAATTCTGGAACCAGCTGGTCTCGGAGATGTTGGTCACCTTGACGCTCTTGCAGACGCCGATGTCCGCCATCTTCCGTTTCACCTCGGGGAAGTAACTCTTGCGCCAGGGGCTGTAGGAATAGACGCCCATCCCCAGCAGGCTTCCCCCGAGAACGCCCGCGGCGGCTCCCTTGAAAAAGTCCCTGCGGCTGAATTTGCTCTTATCGTCAGACATAACTCCTCCTTGTGAACGTCTAGCGGATCACGGTTATGTTTTTGTACACCCAGGGCAAGATCTCCAGGGTTATGAAGTACACGGCAATGCCACACAGGGCTCCCACGCCCAGCCCCCATCCTAGGGACGGATTCCACCGGACGTCGGCGATTAGGGCTTTCTCAGCGGCGTGCCCCTCGGCAATTTCTTCCGCGGTCTTCGGCACCATCTTCCAGGCCGGCCAGTTATCCATGAACCAGTGGTGGGCCAGCCAGATGTTGATCAGCCAGATGGTGGGGATCATCGGGAACTGCTGCTCGTGCATGAACCCCTTCTGGGTGCCCAGGAAGTCATGCGAGAACATGTAGTACAGGATGTAGAGCAGGACGGCAGCGACGATGGTGATCCCCGTGCGGATCAGCACATTGACCGGCAGGCTGAAGCGGCGCGGCCAGTTGTTGCAGTAGAACGTGATGAAAATGGCAGGCACAAGGAAGAAGACCGCCATCTCCCCGACATGCAGCCAGCGCCAGTCGGGTGCGTTGATGAGGCGCGTGCCGCGGATGGCAGGCCCCCAGGTGAGCTCCTGGGCGAAGTAGAGGAAGAAGAGCATGGCCCAGGCCATGGCGATGATCCCGAAGAAAGCCGTCACGCGCCGCAGCCAGTCCGTCCTGATCAGCTTAAAGGGGAAGCGTTCCCAGATGGTTTCCACGATCCAGACCATTACCGTGCAGCACATGATCCAGGCCACGTGAAAATTGCCGGAGACCGTGTTCGCGAACTGCTCCCAGTAAGGCGGTGCGATGGAGGTGAAGTACTGCCACGGGTAATACAGGATACCCATGTGGGAATGCATGGTCATGAAGAAGATGATCGTACTCAGGAAGAAGGTCATCACCAGGATGCTGATCCCCTTGGCGGGCTGCTTCATCTTCTGCCAGGGCACCTCCTCGCAGGCCACTACCCAGGCCGGGCTCAGCCAGGAGGCGATCGCGGCGAACATCAGGCAGGCGAGCGATGCGTACTCGAGGGCGAAGAACTCCGTCATCCGGGGCAGCTGCATGAGTCTGCCGGGGTTGAAGTAGGCGATGCCGAAATTGCCCAGAAGCCCCTCGAAGAAGCCCTTGATGAGGACGTAGAGGATGAAGACGGAGATGAACGTCAGGATGCCCCCTTTTAGGACAGGGTGGGTTTTTTCCAGCCAGGCGCGCTTGAAGGGCCAGTAGTTGAAGATGTAGACCATCCAGATCAGCATGATCAGCCACCAGCGGGTGTACATGTAGCCTACGTACGGCGTGTACATCCGCAGCCAGCCCCGCGGGTCCTGGAAGATCCACCATGTGGCATAAAACACCGCCAGCGTGAGCAGCAACGCGACGATGGCCGGGATCGGCTGCCGCCAGCGCGGTATCAGCTTGCGCTCCTCCAGGTAGCCTTCACCGTAAAGCCTCAGTTCCTTCTCTTCCATCGAAGAACCTCCTTTTTCCATTGGTCATGCGGTTCATGAAAGCCTGCTGTCCCCCAGGTTCTGTTTTCAGCTCCCTTGCACTTCCAGCCGGGCGAAGATCTCCCGGGCAATGTCCTCGCGGGCCCGCCCAGCGGTCTCGATCCCGAGGCGGGCGGCCTCCTCGTAGAGGAGCTCCCCGGCATCGGCCAGCAGCGGCTGGCAGGATTCGAAGGTCGCGAAGTAATCCCGCGGCCTCTCCTCCTCCACGGGAATCCGCGATGCGTCCAGGATCTTCGCGAGACCCGCGAGCAGGTCCCTGCCGAGAAAATCCCTCCTGCCGCGATCGAACGCCATACGACAACCCTCCTGAGCGGGCGGGTTATCCCCGCCGCCGCATTCGCTTCTTTTCCGGGTGATTCTCTCTCAATTGATCACTTCGCCGCTGCGAAGGGTCCCCTCGAGATAGCGGGCAATGACATCTTCAACATTGCCGATTACGTTGTCGACGAAGCGGATATTATGCTCCCGCAGGTGACACTGGCACTCCTGCTTCGCGCCTCCGCAGATGACGAACTCCACCCCGAGCCTAACGAGCATGGCCGTTTGCTCCGCGGACGTCAGGCCGCTTACGTTCACGGTCCATCGCTCGGAAATACGGCCATGGTTGTCGATGGAAAAAACGGCAAATTCCGGCGTGGTGTCGTAGAGAGGGGCGATGCGCCCGTCGAGCTGGCAGATGGCGACCTTTTTCATGCGAAATGGTACGGCAGGATTTGTGCCAGTGTCGGAACAATAATATTATCAATAATTACAACTAGATAAAGCGATGGAAGGCTTGGTGGGACGGCGGATTAGTTTCACATGTGTTGCAGATACTGGGGCAAGCAAACGAATACAATAATATATTGCAATAAAATAAAGGGAATAGGATTGATGCAGGGGATTGCAACATTGTTGCATCATCCGCAACGTCAGGTGGGTTCGCCCGGGAGAAGACTGTGTTTTTTCATACGGCGCCAGAGGGTGGTCCGGTTGATCCGGAGTGCCCGAGCCGCCTCCGTGCGGTTCCAGCCGTGGGATTGCAGAGCTGTCTTGAGGGCGGTTCGCTCGCGGGCCTCGCCTGCGACGCCGCCGGATCCTCCCGCCATCGCCTCGCTGCCGGCCGGATTCAGAAGGTAGGCGGGCAGAAATTGCACGTCGAGCTTCCGAGTCCCGGCCAGGATGACGGCATGCTCGATGATATTCTTGAGTTCCCGGACGTTTCCCGGGTAATCATGGTTCAGAAGGGTCTTCATGAACTCCCGCGTGACCTCATGCCTTGCCTCTCCGCGAAGTCGGGCATGCTCGGCCAGAAAATGGCCGATGAGCAGGGGAATGTCTGAAGGCCGCTCCCTCAGGGGGGGGATCTCGATTTCGACGACGCTGAGCCGATAGTAGAGGTCTTCCCGGAAGCCGCGATCGGCGGTCATTTTCCGGAGACGCCGGTTGGTCGAGGCGATGACCCTCACGTCGACGTTCACCGGGTGAGTGGAGCCCAGCGGGTAGAACTCCTTCTCGTCGAGGACCTGCAGAAGCTTGGCCTGAAGATCCCTCGGCATCTCGCCGACTTCATCGAGGTAGATCGTACCTCCCTCGGCCAGCTGGAAACGCCCGGGCTTGTTGGTCCTGGCGTCGGTGAAAGCGCCCTTCCGGTAACCGAAAAGCTCCGATTCGAGAAGTTGGGCGGGCAAGGCCGCGCAGTTGACCTTGATGAAGGGACCTTTTCTCCGGCGGCTTGCATTGTGGATGGCCCGGGCAACCAGGTCTTTCCCGGTGCCCGTTTCGCCCTGCAGCAGGACGTGCGAATCCGTCGGGGCAACCGTGCCCAAAACGTCGAAGACTTTCCGGATCCGGTCGTCCCGACCCACGACGTCCTGGAAGCACAAGGAACCGCGGATTTCCTTTTCGAGGGACACCCGGACCGAGTCGTCGAGGAAGGACTCGACTCCGCCGATGACGTTTCCATCCCTGTCCAGGAGGACCGATACGGTAATATCCACAGGGATTTCAAGGTTTTCCTTGTTCAGGATGACGTTTCGCAGTTTGACGATCCGGCTCTTCGTTTCAATGGCTTTCCGAAGGGAGCATTTCCTGAGACACCGTTCGGTCCGGAAGATCTCGTAACATTTTCGGCCGAGGGCCTCCTGCTTCGAGAACCCCGTGATGGCCTCGGCATGGGCATTGAAGAACTGGATGGTCAGCTCCCTGTCGACGCTGAAGACGCCTACGGCCACGCTGTCGAGAATCTGGTCGCAGTCTTTTATGAACACCATCCTGCAAGCCCGCTTACGATTGCTGGCTCAGGGTACCAGCCGACAGTTCGAAAGTAAAGAGCGACAAACGGATCCGGGCCGACCGATCCACGGGAGGACGGACACCCGGGAGCCGGGGTTCCCGCGAAGACCTCGAGCGGGGAAAATGAAACGCAGTCTCTTCCAATGACCGGCTGCGGAGAGTTGCCCCCGGACCCGGAAAACAGGAAACGGGCCGAAGGTTTGTCTCCAGCCCGTTCCGCATGCTGTTTCTTTGAATCACGTCCTTTTTCAGTCCCGTTCCATCTCGGTCTTCCACACCTTCCAGACGTTGCCCACGAGGTCCGGGCCCGGCTTCAGCGTGAGCTTGCCGGGACGCCACCCCGAGGGTGTCGCCTCCGTGCCCCCGCTGTTGCGGACATGCTGGAAGGCCTGCAGCTGGCGAATGCTCTCCGAGACGTTGCGCCCCACGGGCGGCGTCAGCACCTCGTAGCCCTGGATCACCCCGTCGGGGTCGATGATGAACCGGCCCCGCGTCTCCACCCCGGCCACGTCGTCGAAGACGCCATAGGCCGTCCCCACCTTGCCCCCCACGTCCGAGAGCATCGGGTAGGGAACGCCCTTCTTGACCATCTTGGAAATCTCGTGGTCCACCCACATCTTGTGCACAAACACGCTGTCGATGCTCATCGTCAGCACCTGCACCCCGAGCTTCTCGAACTCCGCGTATCGATCGGCGACCGCCGATATCTCCGTCGCTCAGACGAAGGTGAAATCCCCCGGGTAAAAGCAGAGAAGCACCCACTTGCCCAGGTAATCGGAAAGATGCACGTTGATGAACTTGCCCTGGAAATACCCCGGCGCCATGAAATCGGGCGCCTTGCGGCCGATCATGATCATGGACTTCACCTCCTTCTTCTCTTCCTTCGCCTCGGTCGGTTTATCCCCTGGAGGCTCTTCGCCGACGAGCCCCCCTGTCGGCCTCGCACAGCCTGCCTTGATCTCTTCTGCCAATGGGTCCACCTCCTTTCGCCACCCGGTTTATTGTAGGCGGCCGGGGCCTGCCCTGCAACAGAATTTTCCTCCCCGGCCGCGTCGAGGCGTCACTGCGGCCTGTCCGCCGGCAGCTCTTCGCCGAGGGCGAGCCGGCAGAGATCGCTGATCATGTAGTTCTTCATGCCCGCCTCGCGGACCTTCTTGTTGAGGACCGTGAAGCACATGGGGCAGAGGTACACCATCGCCTCGGCCCCGCTGGCCTTCGCGTCCTCGACGTTTTTCACCCGGAAGGGCTCGTAGTTCTTCCCGCGGGGGAAGAGCTTGAGGCCCGGTCCCGCCACCTCCACGCCGCAGCACAGGGCGTCCTCACCCTCGTAGCGCCGCTTCATGCGTTTCACGCCGACGAGCTCGAAGATCTCATCGACGACGGGGTCCTTCTCGGGCGTGTAGCGCGAGGCGCAGGGACGCTGGTAGGCGACTTTCATGTCGAGCTTTTTCAGACTTCCCTTCTTCTCCTTCAGGACATCCCGGAGGTGCTCGAAGAGGTGGATCGGCTTGAAGGGGATCTTGATCCCCAGCTCGGGGGCGATGCCCTTGAGGGCCGCGTAGCAGTCGTCATGCAGGAATACGATCTCCTTGGCCCCGGACTTGGCCAGGTTGTCCACCATCCCCTGGATGCGCTCCCGCAGGATCGACTCGTCGCCCATGTGGGAGAAGAGCACGTTGCAGAAGTAGTGCTTCCCCTTGAGCAGGGGGATCGTCTCGAAGAGCTGCCCCTGGATCGCCCAGGGCATATTGCCCTGCATGACGCAGATCGACATGACCCGCTCGGAGGGCTTCACGGGCTTGGGTTCCCCCTCGGGCTTGAACCGCGCGGCCATGTCGGCCCGCAGCTTCGGGTCCGTGAAATCCCCCGCCTCCTCCATCCGCTTCATGATGAGATCGAAGGGCCGGGCATCCGTGGGGCAGTACTCGTCACAGGCCATGCAGGTCACACAGTCGTAGATCCATGGCGACTTCTCGCCCGCGGCGAGCTTGCGCATCGCCGCCGACCCGCTCTCCTTGTCGAACTCCAGGTACTTGCACCGCGCCAGGCAGTCACCGC
>MVQS01000141.1 GCA_002067855.1 Syntrophaceae bacterium PtaB.Bin038 | reverse complement strand
GGGGATGTGGCCGCGCTTCTCGGACTCGTAGATCTCGCCGCCGTAGAGCTTGATCTTGCCGATGTTGTAGCCCGCGTCGATTCCGACCTCGAAAAACTCCGTGCCGGGATCGATGAGCTGCGCGATCAGATCGCGCATGGGCTTCTTGCCCTGCTTGGCAAGGCGCGCCACCTGCTCGGGACCGCCGATGTTGTAGGCCTCCTCGCGGTGCTTCATGAGGATCGCATCCTGCTCTTCCCAGTGCTTCAGGTTGCTCTCCCGCTCCGCCGCAAGCCTCTCGGCCCTTGTCAATTTCTTCTCTTCTGCCATATGACTCCTCCTCTCTCCTTGAATAGAACGACAGACACCTAACGTCTGTAGTCGGCAAATGATGTGAAAGAACGGCTGGTTGGGTGAATCTCGAACCGGCTGCCGCGACGGGTTCTGCGGGTCCGCCCGGCCAGAATTTTAAACCGCGTCTGCTTATCACTTAAAGTCGCAAAAATCAAGTGAAATCCGAGGGCGGCAGGGGTGATTTTCCTCGAGCGGGCTGTTCGTTTTTTGACAGTGGCATCCGTTTGTGATAACCAGACTCATCCCGAACCGGAAAGGACGCTGAATCGAATGCCGGGCGGTAACCCCTCCAGGGCCGAGGAGCGTTTTGGAAAGCTGCTGACCCTCATCAAGAGGCTGCGCAACCCCGAAGGCGGATGCCCCTGGGACATCCGCCAGACGAAGGCCGACGTGGGCCGCTACCTCCTGGACGAGACCTACGAGGTGCTCGATGCCGTCGACAGGGACTCGCCCGCCGGCATGAAGGAAGAGCTGGGAGATCTGCTCTTCATGGTCCTCTTCCTGGCCCGGATCGCTGAGGAAGAAAACCTCTTTGGAATCGACGGGATCCTGGACGATATCACGGCCAAGATGATCCGCCGGCACCCCCACGTCTTCGGCGACGCGAAGGTCGAGGACGCCGCCGAGGTCAAACGCAACTGGGACCGGATCAAGCGGGACGTGGAGAAGCGGGGCGGAGGGGAAACCTCGATGCTGGCGAGGGTGCCCATGGCGATGCCGGCGCTGCCGAGGGCCCAGAAGCTCACCGCTGAGGCCGCAAAGGTGGGGTTCGACTGGGACTCCGCGCAGAGCGTCATCGTCAAGGTCGAGGAGGAGCTGGCGGAATTCCGCGAGGCCCTTTCGGGGAAGAACCCGGACCGGCTCCGTGACGAGATCGGCGACCTGCTGTTTTCCATTGTCAATCTGAGCCGGCACGTGAAGGTCAACGCCGAGGAGGCCCTGCGCGCGACGAACCGCAAATTCGAGGAACGCTTCCTTTATATAGAGGAAAGGCTGAGGGAGCGGGGCAAGGACCCAGCGTCCGCCACTCTCGAGGAAATGGATTCCCTCTGGGAAGAAGCCAAGAAAAAGATCAGGGACGTTGTTTACTAATTGGAATAACTCGTCCCCCTGAACGCCCTTGATCGTGTTCGACCGCTGGACTTATTCTAATTAGTAAACAACGTCCCCGATCTGGAGACTTATGGAAAGCGTCAATCTGAAGTTCTTCCTGTGTGTGATCGGCATGGTCCTCGTCCTGGAGGGGCTGCCCTACTTCGCCTTCCCGGAAAAGCTCAAGACCCTGTACCTCAAGATGCTCGAGACCTCCGACACGAGCCTGAGGATGGCCGGGTTCCTGGCGATGGTGATCGGCCTGCTGCTCGTCTACTTCGGCACAAGTTGAAATGCGACCCGCCTCGACAAAAACCCCGAATAATTTTCTTGACTTTCCTCTTCGTTTGCAGTTATTTGCATCAGTCCGGGTCGCGGAATAACGGAAGAATGAAATGATGGAATAATGGGATTCCGGTGATCGGAATCTTTTTTTTATGCGATACACAGGCATTCCAGTATTTCGAGCGACAGCGGTGCATATGGAATACTGGAATAATGGGTTGGCGGGTCTTCGACCCGGCACACAGGTAACGTATTACGATAACCCATCGTTCCATCGTTCAACTATTCCAGCTTTTTTATTATGAAGCTACAGGATTTCGATTACACGCTCCCCGAGGAGCTCATCGCCCAGTCGCCCGCACCGGACCGGGACCGCTCCCGCATGATGGTGGTCGACAGGGGCACGGGCCGCCTGCAGGTCCGCATCTTCCGTGAGTTCCCGGAACTGCTGCGCAGGGGCGACGTCCTGGTGCTCAACGACTCGAAGGTGATCCCGGCGAGGCTCTTCGCCCGCAAGACGACGGGCGCCGCGGTGGAGATTCTCCTGCTCAAGAGCCGCGAGGGGTCATCGTCGACACGGTGGGAGGCCCTGCTGAGGCCTGCCAAGCGGATCAAGGCCGGAACGACGCTGTCCTTCGGCGGAGGTGCCGGCGTCCGGGTGCTCGAGCGGGTCAACGACCGGAAATGGGTGGTCGAATTCCACGTCGACGAGCCCTTCGAAAGCTTCCTGCGGCGCAGGGGACAGGCCCCGCTGCCCCCGTACATCCGGCGGCCGAAGGAGAGCACCCCATCCCCGGACGATCTCGCGCGATACCAGACCGTCTACGCGAAGCGACCGGGATCCGTCGCGGCTCCGACGGCGGGGCTCCACTTCACCGAGGCCATCCTGGAGCGCATCCGCGAAAGTGGAATCCCCGTGGCGACGGTCACTCTCCACGTGGGCTACGGGACGTTCACGCCCGTCGAGGCGGAGCAGATCGAGGACCACACCATGGACGAGGAGTACTTCGAGATCGGCGCCGAGACGGCGGAGACCATCAACTCCGCCGGGCGTGTCGTCGCCGTGGGGACCACGTCCACGAGGGTCCTGGAATCCATCGCCGACGAGGGCGGTCGCATCCGCCCGACCTCCGGCTCCACGGGTCTCTACATCTACCCCGGCTACCGGTTCCGGCGCGTGGGGGCGCTGCTGACGAATTTCCATCTCCCGAAGTCGTCGCTGTTCCTGCTGGTCTGCGCCTTCGGGGGACGGGAACTGATGTTTTCGGCCTATGAGCGGGCCATCGCGGAGAACTACCGGTTCTACAGCTACGGGGACTGTATGTTGATCGTCTAGCGCCCAGCGCCGCACGATCGGGCGTAAGGCATAGGGCCAAAGGGTCAAGGCCTGGTGGAAAAATGGACGGGTGGGACGGTCATGAGGCGCAAACAACAAGAGTGTTTTCCGCTGAAAGCCCTGTGCCATAAGCCTTAAGCCATCTGCCGCGAGAAATCATGTCCTATCGTTTCGAGCTCTTGAAGACCGACCCGAAGACCCGGGCCCGCCTCGGGCTGATGACGACCGCCCACGGCGAGGTGCGCACGCCCGTCTTCATGCCCGTGGGGACGCAGGGGACGGTGAAGGCCCTGACCCCCGAAATGCTGAAGGAGGCCGGGGCCGAGATCATTCTCGGCAACACCTACCACCTCACCCTGCGGCCGGGGCACGACCTGATACGGGAGCACGGCGGGCTTCACCGGTTCATGCACTGGGACCGTTCCATCCTGACCGACAGCGGCGGGTTCCAGATCTTCAGCCTCGGTCCCCTGCGGAGGATCACCGAGGAGGGGGTGCACTTCCAGTCCCACATCGACGGCTCGCGGCATTTCCTGACCCCCGAGAAGGCCGTCGAGATCCAGGAGGCACTGGGCTCCGACATCATGATGTGCCTCGACGACTGCACACCCTACCCCGCCGACCGGGGCTACGCGGAGAAATCCATGGCGCTGACCCACCGCTGGGCGAAGCGGTGCCGGGAGGCAAAGAGGAGCGAGAGTCAGGCCCTCTTCGGGATCGTGCAGGGAGGCGTCCATCGGGATCTCAGGCAGGCCTCCGTGGAGGCGCTCGCCGCGATCGGTTTCGACGGCTACGCCGTCGGGGGCCTCAGCGTCGGGGAGCCGAAGGAACTCATGATGGAGACGCTCGAGGCGACGGCGCCCCTGCTCCCGGCGGGGCAGGCCCGATATCTCATGGGCGTGGGCACCCCGGAGGACATCGTCGAGGGCGTTCATCACGGGATCGACCTGTTCGATTGCGTCATGCCCACCCGGTGCGCAAGGAACGGATTGCTATTTACAAATCGCGGAAAGGTTGTTATAAGAAACGCCCGTTACCGGACCGATCAGGCCCCGCTCGACGAGACCTGCGACTGCTACACCTGCCGCAACTTCTCGAGGGCCTATCTCCGGCATCTTTTTATAGCCAGGGAAATCCTGGCTTTACTCTTGAACACGATCCACAACGTCCGGTTCTACCTGGCTCTCATGGAGCGCATCCGGACGGCCGTCGCCGGGGGGACGTTCGAGGCCTTCCGGCGCTCGTTCAGGGGCGGGCACGCGGAAGACGACGCGGGGCCGATGCCGGACGGGCGGGCGGACGAGATCGTGAAACCCAGCGAGGAGGACGAACCTTGACGAGCATCGCATACGCCATGGGCGGCGCAGGGGGCCAGGGGGCCCCGGGCGGGGATTTCGGTTTCATCCTGATGATGACGACCATCTTCCTCATCTTCTACTTCCTGCTCATCCGTCCGGCCCAGAAGAAGCAGAAAGAGACGAAGGAAATGATCGCGAAGTTGAAACACGGCGACATGGTGGAGACGACCGGCGGCATCCAGGGCAAAGTCGCCGCCCTCACCGAGGCCGTGGTAACCCTCGAGATCGCCCCGAACGTGAAGATCAAGGTGAACCGGGGGCACATCACGGGCATCGTTCAGAAGACCGCAGAGGAATAAGGCGGAAGGGGGATCCTCATGTTCCAGAGCATCAAGCTGAGAGTCCTGATCGCGTCGGTGGTGATCCTCGCCTCGGCGTACTTTCTCCTGCCGTCCGTCCTGCCGGAGATCCCGGCCTCGGTGCGGAACCTCGTGTTGAAGAACCGGATCCACCTCGGCCTCGATCTGCAGGGCGGCATGCACCTCGTCCTCGAGGTCGACACGGCGAAAGCCCTCGAGGGGAACATCGAGAGGCTGGCCAACAACGTGAAAGACGCCCTCATGGAGAAGCGCGTGCGCTTCCGCGGCGTGGAGCGGAAACCCGACAACACCATCGTCGTCGAACTCCCGACCCGGGAGGCCCGGGCCGACCTCGAGAAGGTCCTCTCGGACCAGTTCCCGGACCTCGAGATCCTCTCCACGGAGAGTGCCGACGGGCGCGAGAAGGTGACCCTCAAGTACCGTGAGAAGCGGATCGCCGACATGAAGAAGACGATCGTCGACCAGAGCCTCGAGACGATCCGTAACCGCGTGGACCAGTTCGGCGTGACGGAGCCGGAGATCATCCCCCAGGGCGAAGACCGGATCCTGATCCAACTTCCCGGCGTCAAGGATCCCAAGAGGGCGATCGACCTCATCGGAAGGACGGCCCTCCTCGAGTTCAAGCTCGTCGACGAGGAACACAGCCTCGAGGAAGCCCTGCGGGGCAACGTCCCTGCCGGTTCGATCCTGATGAAGGGAGCCCGCGAGGGCGGCGAGCGGGGCACGGGCGCCCGCCGGGACCCGATGTACCTGCTCAAGGAGCGGACCCTGCTCACCGGCCAGTCGCTCGAGAATGCCCAGGTCAAGATCAGCGACCGCTTCGGCGAGCCCTACGTGGCCATCAAGTTCAACGCCCAGGGGGCGAGGGACTTCGACCGGATCACCGGCGAGAACGTCAACCGCCGGCTCGCCATCATTCTCGACGGCACCGTGTACTCGGCGCCCGTCATCAAGGAGAGGATCTCGGGCGGCGACGCGCAGATCACGGGGGCCTTCACCATGGAAGAGGCCCGGGACCTCGCCATCGTCCTGCGGGCCGGCTCGCTCCCCGCGCCGGTGAAAATCCTCGAGCAGCGAACCGTGGGCCCTTCCCTCGGGCAGGACTCCATCGACAAGGGGATCCGGTCGGTGATCATCGGCATGGTCCTCGTGGCGGTCTTCATGGTGTTCTACTACCGGCTCTCGGGCATCGTGGCCGTCATGGCGGTGCTGCTCAACATCGTCATCCTCCTGGGGGCCATGGCCCTGTTCGACGCGACCCTGACCCTGCCCGGCATCGCCGGCATCGTGCTGACGATCGGGATGGCCGTGGACGCCAACGTCCTCATCTTCGAGCGGGCGCGAGAGGAGCTGCGCCTGGGGAAGACGCCGCGGGCCGCCATCGAGGCGGGCTACGCCCGGGCGTTCCTGACGATTCTCGACACGAACGTGACGACGCTCCTGGCGGCCGTGTTCCTCTTCCAGTTCGGCACGGGACCCGTGAAGGGGTTCGCCGTCACCCTTAGCATCGGCATCGTGGCCAGCATGTTCACGGCCATCTTCGTGACGCGGATCGTCTTCGACTACGTGACGTGGAACCGGAAGGTCGACAAGTTGAGCATATGAAAAAATGGCGTAAGGCGTAAGGCCGACGGCGAGAGGGGCAAAGGCCCTCTCCTCTTCGCCCTATGCCCTTCGCCCTGAGCCCTGAGCCATTTGCGGAGCAAACCATGGAATTCATCAAGCCCGGCATCAATTTCGACTTCGTGGGGAAAATGA
>MVQS01000140.1 GCA_002067855.1 Syntrophaceae bacterium PtaB.Bin038 | reverse complement strand
GCTGGCCCTGCGGATCCGGAGGGGCCTCAGGGTCCTGAACGTGGAAAACCTCGAGTCCCTGCAGAGGACCGTGGAAACGCTGTCGAAATAGGCACGCGCGAACGGGGAAGAGGGGCTGTTCAAAAGGCCTGGATGGTCGGGAGAACGCATCCCGGTCAACAGCCGCGGGACGGACATGACGCTGAAAGACAAAGTGGCACTCGTGACGGGAGGCTCCCGCGGCATCGGACGGGCCATCTGCCTGCGGCTGGCGGGAGCGGGCGCCTTCGTCGCCGTCAACTACGCCCGGAACGGCCAGGCGGCCCGCGAGACGATCCGCCTCATCGGCGAGGCGGGAGGCGAGGCCGAGGCCCTGTGCTTCGACGTGGCGGACCACGGGGCCGCAACCGGCGCGATCGCGGCCCTGATCGAGCGCAGGGGGCGCGTCGACATCCTCGTGAACAACGCGGGGGAATCCCGGGACGGGCTGCTCGTGCGCATGAAGGAGCAGGACTGGGACCGGGTGATCGACACGAACCTCAAGGGGGCCTTCAACTGCTCCCGGGCCGTGGCGTACGCCATGATGAAGCGGCGGTCGGGGCGCATCGTCAACGTCTCGTCCGTCGTCGCCCTGTCGGGCAACGCCGGCCAGGCCAACTACAGCGCCTCGAAGGCGGGGCTGATCGGGCTGACGAAATCCCTGGCCCGGGAGCTGGCGCCGCGCGGGATCTGCGTCAACGCCGTGGCTCCCGGCCTGATCGACACGGATATGACCTCCGCCATGACGGAGGAGCAGCGGGAGAGGGTTCTCGGGGAGATCCCCCTCTCCCGGCTGGGCACACCGGACGATGTCGCCGGTGTCGTGCTGTTCCTGGCCTCCGATGAAGCCGGATACATCACGGGACAGGTGATCGGGGTCAACGGCGGGCTCTACATGTGACCGGGCGCCCGGCGTCCGGCCCCGGGACGCTCCATGCGGGCTCAAACGGTTTCGACACTTCTCAAGGAGGCGGATTGATGTCCATCGAGGAAAAGGTAATCGAGATCATCGTGGAACAGCTGGATGTGACCCGGGAGGAGTGCGTCCCCGAGGCGTCGTTCATAGAGGACCTGGGAGCGGATTCGCTGGACCTGGTCGAGCTGATCATGGCCATGGAGGAGAACTTCGGCATCGAGATCTCCGACGAGGAGCTGCAGAAGATCCGCACGATCCAGGACGCCGTCAACTACATCAAGAGAAAGAAGGGCCTGGCCGGTTAGGCCGCCCGGGCGGGGACCCCGTGGAGAGGCGTGTCGTCATCACCGGCATGGGCACCGTGAATCCCGTCGGCAACACCGTCGACGAGACCTGGGCGGCCCTCTGCGCGGGCAAGTCGGGCATCGGGCCCGTCACGAAGTTCGACACCGCCCCGCTCGCCACGAAGATCGCCGGAGAGGTGAAGGGCTTCGACCCCCTGCGCCACGTGGAAAAGAAGGACCTGCGCCGGCTCGACGATTTCATCGTCTACGCCCTCGCCTGCGCCGACATGGCCGTGCAGGACGCGGGCCTCGCGATCGGCGGGCACAACGCCGAGCGCGTGGGGACCGTCGTCGGCTCGGGCATCGGCGGGCTCAGGACGATCGAAAAGGAGCACTCCATCCTCGAGCGCAGCGGCCCCCGGAGGCTCTCCCCCTTCACGATCCCGGCCGTCCTGCCCAATCTTGCGGCGGGGCAGATCTCCATCCGGTACGGGGCCAGGGGGCCCATCAGCTGTCCCGTCACGGCCTGCGCCGCCGGGACGAGCGCCATCGGCATGTCGTTCCGGCTGATCAAGGACGGCTACGCCGACGCCATGATCACCGGCGGCGTCGAGGCGGCCGTGAGCGCCTTCGGGATCGCCGGGTTCAACGCCATGCGGGCGCTCTCCACCCGAAACGACGAGCCCGAGAAGGCCAGCCGCCCCTTCGACCGCAACCGCGACGGCTTCGTCATGGGGGACGGGGGCGGCATTCTCGTCCTGGAGGAGCTGGCCCACGCTCGCCGGCGCGGCGCGAGGATCTACGCCGAGATCTGCGGGTACGGGTGCACGGCCGACGCCTACCACATGGCCGCCCCTCCGCCGGGGCACGAGGGGGCCGCCCGCAGCATGGAGGTCGCCCTCAAGTCCTGCGGGATGGACCCGGCGGCCGTCGGCTACATCAACGCCCACGGCACGGCCACCTCGCTCAACGACGTCTACGAGACCCAGGCCATCAAGAGGGTCTTCGGGGAGCACAGCCGGAACCTGGCCGTCTCCTCCACGAAATCCATGACGGGCCACCTGCTGGGCGGGGCGGGCGGCCTCGAGGCCATCGTGGCCGTCAAGGTCCTCTGCGAGGGCGTCGTGCCGCCCACGATCAACCTCGACGAGCCCGACGAGGGATGCGATCTGGACTACGTCGCGCACCGGGCGAGGGAAGCGGCCGTCGAGGCCGCCCTGTCGAACACCTTCGGGTTCGGCGGCGTCAACGCGGTGCTCGTCTTCCGCAAATACAGGGACTGAGGAGGACCCCGTGAACATCATCATCGGTTCCGACCATGCCGGGTTCGCCCTGAAGGAGGCGCTCAAGGGGCCGCTGGCCTCTTCCGGCTGCAAGGTCTTCGACGCGGGGACCCACCGGGAAGAGTCCGTGGACTACCCCGACTACGGGGTTCTCGCCGCCGAGAAGGTCTCCTCGGGCCGGTTCGAGCGGGGGATTCTCGTCTGCGGCTCCGGCGTCGGGATGGCGATCGTGGCCAACAAGTTCCCCGGCGTGCGGGCGGCCCTGTGCCTCGACGAGGAAACGGCGAGGCTCTCGAGGCAGCACAACGACTCGAACGTGCTCGTGCTGGCCGGGCGCAGGACGGACCCCGACGCCGCCGCGAGGATCGTCCGGGCCTGGCTGGAGACCCCCTTCGAGGGGGGGCGCCACCAGAAGCGCCTCGACAAGATCCGGGAGCTGGAACAACGACTCTGCAAGTAACGCAGGAGGGTGAGGAGACGATGTCATTGCTGAAGAAAGTGGACCCCGAGGTGGCGGCCGCCATCCTGGAGGAGACGAAGCGGCAGGCCGGCAAGCTGGAACTGATCCCGTCGGAGAACTTCGTCGACGAAGCGGTCCTGGAGGCGCAGGGCTGCATCATGACCAACAAGTACGCCGAGGGATACCCCGGCAAGCGCTACTACCACGGATGCGAGTTCGTGGACGTCGTCGAGACGCTGGCCATCGAGAGGGCCAAGAAGCTCTTCGGGGCGGACCACGCCAACGTGCAGCCCCACTCGGGCACGCAGGCCAACATGGCCGTGTATTTCGCCATGCTGCAGCCGGGG
>MVQS01000139.1 GCA_002067855.1 Syntrophaceae bacterium PtaB.Bin038 | reverse complement strand
CAACCCGGACATCGCCGTCCTCGAGGGCGGCTACTCCATCGAGGGGGCCCTCCCCTACGTCAACGTGGGGATCATTCTCGCCATGGCGGGGCTCGATTACAGCCACGTCCGCGAGCCGGACTACAACCCGGAGGCGATCCGCCAGTCCGACCGGATCACCCGGTACATCCAGGAGGTGTCGAAGGACGTCCTCGACCTCTGGAAGAAGCGCCACACGTTCAAGAAGGACATCGTCAAGGGCGCCAAGTACGCCCGCCGGAACCGCAACATCTACTACGACACCGACGGGATCCGCGAGCAGCAGGAGGAAACGGTGCGCATCTGCGACGACTGCGGCGGCTTCATCGCCATCGACTCCATGGCGAGCACGGGGAACCGCGTCTACGCCGTCGTCATCCCGAGCCGCAGCTGCGATCTGTGCCGCCTCGAGGGCGAGAGGCACTACGAAAGCCTCAACAAGGCCAAGCTGGGCGCGCACTACCTGGTCTACCAGGACCGGGACCGGGACGTCTACTCGGTGAAGTGACGGGGAAGAATGGAGTACTGGGATACCGGAGAATTGATTCCATCACTCCATTTTGAAACTTGACAGAACAACCCCGTTCATCTAATAACGGCGCAACATAATGAACGGAAGCAGATCGAACAATCCAGAGGAGGAGACAGGATGAGCGACGACATCAACAAGAGGACCCAGGAAACGGCATCGAAACTGTTCGGGAAAGGCATCAAGATGGACCCGCCCTTCCTGATGTGGCGCCAGTTCGACAAGGAGCTGGCCAACGACCTCTCCCGGCACATCACCGGCAACCTCTACTCCCGCACCGTCCTGACCCTGCCGGAGCGCCAGTACGCGGCCATCGCCATGCTGGCGGCCCTTCGCGCCACGGAGGAGTTCAAGCTCCACGTCAACGCGGCCCTCAACGTCGGCTGCGACCCGCGCAAGATCGCCGAGATCATCTTCCAGCTCTCGACCTACGCCGGCATGCCCGCCGTCAACGACGCCCTCCACGTCTACCGCGAGGTGCTGAAGGAACGCGGGGAGTGGCCTATCAAATGACGCGAAGCCTCCCTGATCTTCCTCTCCCTTGATGGGAAAGGATTGAGGTGAGGGTGAAGAATCTTCTTCCTTACACGCGGCAAACGGCAACACAAGGGGGGCGGTCGGCATGACCGCCCCTTTTTCGTCGGCCGGGGGCTGCTTTCGGATCAGGCCGGCTGGAATCCCTTGACAAAGGGACCGCAGGACTTTACAGGTTTCCATGGAGGGACAGCCGGATGGATGTGATCTACCTTTATCTGTTGACGGTGCCCGTGTTCTTCGCCATCGACATGGTCTGGCTCGGGTTCGCGGCCCGGACGTTCTACCGCAGCCACCTGGGCCCGCTCCTGCGGCCAAGCGTCAACTGGGCGGCCGCGATCCTCTTTTACCTGCTCTACATTGCCGGGATCCTGATCTTTGCTACCCTTCCGGCCCTGGAGGACCGGTCACTGCCGCAGGCTGCCATCCTGGGCGGACTTTTCGGCTTTTTCGCCTACGCCACCTACGACCTGACCAACCTGGCGACGCTGAGGGACTGGCCGGTCAAGGTCGTCGTCGTCGACATCCTCTGGGGCGTGGTCCTGACAGCCAGCGTTTCGACTGCAAGCTACGGGATCGGCCGGTGGCTCATGCTTTGAGGGAGGAAACCCGGACGGCGCCGGCGGAGGCCCTGCCCTTCGGCCGAATGCGGTATCCCATGAGGTGATCCGATGGCCCTGCTCGACACCCTTTTCACCGCGGCGGCGGTGTTGTTTGTGTACATGACGGCCCTGTTTCTGATCGCCCTCGGGCGGAATGACAACAGCATCGCCGACGTGGCCTGGGGTCCGGGGTTCATCCTGGCGGCATGGGTCACTCTCGTCCTCTACGGCTCCTTCTCCGCCCGGCAGTGGGTCGCCAACCTGCTGGTGCTGTGCTGGGGGCTCCGACTCGCCGTCCGGATCTATCTGCGCAACCGGGGGAAAGGGGAGGACGAGCGATACCGAAAATGGCGGGAGGAATGGGGGTCGACCTTCGTGATCCGGAGCTATCTCCAGGTCTTCCTGCTCCAGGGGGCCATCCTCCTGCTCAACGTCACCCCCGTGCTCTTCATCAACACCTTTACGGCGGGCCCTCTGAATCGGCTGGATCTGCTGGGCGTGACGGTCTGGCTGGTGGGGTTTGCCTTCGAGTCCGTCGCGGACCGGCAGCTGGACCGGTTCATCGCGGACCCGGCGAACCGGGGAAAGATCATGGATCGCGGGCTCTGGCGGTACTCGAGGCACCCCAACTACTTCGGCGAGGTCACGATGTGGTGGGGTCTCTACCTCGTGGCCCTGTCGGTGCCCTGGGGTTGGGCCTCCATCATCGGGCCGCTGACCATCACCTACATCATCCTCTTCGTCTCCGGCGTTCCCATGACGGAGCGGTTCATGGAGAAAAATCCGGCCTTCGCGGATTACAGGAGACGCACCAGCGCCTTTGTCCCCTGGTTCCCCCGGAAAGGCTGAGAGCCGCTTGACCGTCCGGGATCCTCAAGGAGGTTTGTGCCGGCCGCAGGCCTGAATGCATGATTACGGCAAGAACCTCTCCAGAAGCTGTTTCGGCGTGATGACCCTCACGCTTCCGTGCCGCTTGATTTCAAGGATGTGACGGTCACCACTCACCAGAAATTCG
>MVQS01000138.1 GCA_002067855.1 Syntrophaceae bacterium PtaB.Bin038 | reverse complement strand
CGAGCACCCCCTGGGCCACTACGCCCTGTTCCAGGCTCCGAACGTCTTCCGCGACACGATCCGGACGTTCCTGGAAGACACGCCGGGGCCGCCGCCAGGAGAGCGGACATGAACCGAGACGCCGTCGAGATCTTCCGCGAGGCGCTCCGCGCCGTAGATCCCCGCGCCGCGGTCGCGAGGCACGCGGAACGGATCCGTGCGATCCGCCGCGACGAGGGCCTAAAGGACATCGTCGTCGTCGCCTTCGGCAAGGCCGCCTGCCCCATGGCCCGCGCCTTCGTCGACGAGATGGGGGGAAGCGTCCGCGGGGGCGTCGTCGTGACCAAGTACGGCCACTGCGGAGACGGCCCCCCGGCCGGGCCGATCGAGATCATCGAGGCCGGACACCCCGTTCCCGACGAAAACGGGGTCGCCGGCACCGACAGGGCCGTCGCGATGATCCGGCAGGCGGGCCGCGAAACCCTCGTCGTCTGCCTGATCTCGGGAGGGGGATCGGCCCTCCTCGTCTCCCCGTTGGAGGGCCTCTCGCTCGGCGACAAACAGGAGGTGACCCGCATCCTCCTGCGCGGCGGGGCGGATATCGTGGAGCTCAACACGGTGCGAAAGCACCTCTCCCGCGTCAAGGCCGGGAGGCTCGCCGAAGCGGCCCGGCCGGCCCGGGTGGTCTCGCTCATCCTCTCCGACGTGATCGGGGATCCCGTCGACTTCATCGCCTCCGGCCCCACGGCGCCCGACTCGACGACCTGGGCCGAGGCCCTCGACATCGTGAACCGCTACGACCGGGCCGGCGAGATGCCCCGTCGCGTCATGCGGATCCTCGAGGACGGAGCGGCGGGGAGGATCCCCGACACCCCGAAACGGGGGGACCCCGTATTCGACGGCGTGGAAAACATCGTCATCGGCAGCAACCGCATCGCCACGGAGGCCGCACGTGTCAAGGCCCTTGCGATGGGGTACGAACCGGTCGTGCTCACCACGGAACTGCGGGGGGAGGCCCGCGAGGCCGCCGCCCGGCTTTACCGGCAGGTCCTGGAATCGCAGTCCTGCCTCGCATCGGGCAGGAAGCGCATCTGCCTCATTGCCGGGGGCGAGACCACGGTCACCGTGCGGGGGAAGGGCCTCGGGGGCCGCAACACGGAGATGGCCCTCGCCTTCGCCCTCGCCATCGAGGGGACGTCGGGCATCACGTTTCTCTCCGCCGGCACCGACGGAACCGACGGCCCCACCGACGCCGCGGGGGCCCTTGCCGACGGCAAGACGGTCCCGGAAGCGCGCTCCCTCGGCCTCGACCCCCGGGCCTTTCTCGACGGCAACGACTCCTACCGCTTCTTCGAGCAGGCCGGCGGTCTCCTCAAGACGGGACCGACGGGCACCAACGTCATGGACCTGCAAATCATTCTGGTCGAGTGAACCGCTCGAACCACGCTCCACACTCTCTCGACATCCCGAAATTGCCGTGCGTGAAGTTACGTCCTGACTTCCCCCTTTCCGCCGCGTCCTGCGGCGGACCGGGCAGTTTTCCCTTGACAAAACGCCCGGGACGCGATTTAGTGATGTTTGAATACAATATTCAATTTACGCCCCACCGGTTCCCGGAGAGAGGCCATGAGAAAGCTGGGCACGCGACACGAGAACCTGGACTTCAAGGTGTACAGGGAGCTCAAGTCCATGATCGTCGACCGCAAGCTCAAGCCGGGCGACAAGATCCTGCAGGAAAAGATCGCCCGGGAGTTCGGCGTGAGCCGCACACCGCTGATGTGCGCCCTCAAGAAGCTCGAGCAGGAAAAGCTCGTCCAGGCCGTACCCCGGAGGGGCTTCTACGTCCGCCGCTTCACGAGGGAAGAGGTCCTCCAGGCCTTCGAGCTGCGGGAAATCCTCGAGGGGCTCGCGGCCCGGCGCGCGGCCCAGATCATCAGCCCGGCGCAGGCGGAGAGGCTCCGCGGCTTCTTCCGCGACGCCGATCTCTCGGACAGCGCGCAGGGCATCAAGCGCTACGCCGAGGAAGACCGCCGCTTTCACCAGTACCTTATCGAGCTGGGCGGGTTCGACCTGCTCAACGACATCCTCGAAAACTACAACATCATCACCGTGAGCTACCGCATCGACGTCATGGAAGGTCTCGTCAGGCATCCCCGCGAGACGATGCCCGAGCACGAAGCCCTCATCGAGGCCATCGCCTCGGGCAGGCCGGAGCAGGCGGAGAAACTGGCACGCCAGCACTTCCACCGATCCAGGCAGCAGCTCCTCAGGGAGATGCGACAGGAAAAGGCCGAGGGGCCGCGGAGGCGGCCCGATTAAGGGCGGCCCCCGCCCCGCAGCGACCCGTGCGGGAGGGCTGAATGGCATCGACCCGGAACCGAAAACGCTCCCTCGACGAGCGGGCGGCCTTTCTGAGCGAAAAGGCCCGCGAGGTCCGTTCCCGCATCGTCGACATGATCTACAAGGCCAAATCCGGGCACCCCGGCGGCGCCCTCTCGGCGGCCGACATCGTGACGGCCCTCTACTTCGACATCCTCCGGGTGGACCCCGCGAACCCGCGCCGGCCCGACCGGGACCGGTTCCTCCTGTCGAAAGGGCACGCCTGTCCCGTCCTCTACGCCTGCCTCGCGATGCGGGGGTTCTTCGGACTAGAGCACCTGGACACGCTGCGGCAGTTCGGGAGCATCCTCCAGGGCCACCCCATCCGCAAAACCCCCGGCGTCGACATGACGACGGGCTCCCTGGGCCACGGCCTCAGCATCGGCCTGGGGATGGCGCTCGAGGGAAGGCTCCGGGGGGACGATTCCTGCGTCTACGTGATGCTGGGCGACGGGGAGCTCAACGAGGGCCACGTCTGGGAAGCCGCCATGGCGGCCGCGAAGTACAGGACGGACCGCCTCATCGCCCTTGTCGACCGGAACCGTCTGCAGATGGACGGGTGCTGCGACGACATCATGCCCATGGGCGACATCGCCGCGAAGTTCAGGGCCTTCGGCTGGAAGACCTTCGAGATCGACGGCCACGATATGCGGGCGATCCTCGGGGCGGTCGAAAAGGCCCGCCGGGTCCGCGGAAGGCCCACCTGCATCGTCGCCAACACGGTGAAGGGCAAGGGGGTCAGTTACATGGAGGACCGCTTCGAGTGGCACGGCAAGTGCCCGAACGTAGAGGAGTTCGCCTGTGCCATGAAGGAGATCTGGGGGGAGGACTCATGAGACCGCACGCCCTCGCGCCGGCCGCCATCCCCACCCGCCGGGCCTTCTCCGAGAGGATGGCCGAGTACGGCGCCATCGACGGAGAGTTCGCGGTCTTCGAGGCCGACATCGGCTACTCGACGTTCTCCCACCTCTTCGGCGACCGATACCCGGAACGGTACTTCAACATGGGTATCGCCGAGGGCAACATGGTGAGCGCCGCCGCGGGGATGGCCGCCGACGGCCGCACCGTCGTCGCCTCGAGCTACGGCGTCTTCATCACCATGCGGGCCCTGGAGTCGGTGCGGACCTTCGTGTGCTACCCGAATCTCAACGTCAAGTTCCTCTCCTCCCACGGCGGGTTCACGCCGGCCATCGACGGCGTGACGCACCAGGCCACGGAGGACATCGCCAACATGACGACGCTGCCCAACATGAAGGTGCTGGTGCCCGCGGACACGTGGGCCGCAAAGAAGCTCTTCGACACGGCCATGCAGACGCCGGGCCTTGGCGACGATCTCCGAGGAGTCGCGACCCGTTGTCAGCAGGACCTTGACGACCTGGCGGGCTAGGACGATCCCGATGACCGACATGGCGATGGAGGCCAGGAACAGGACGGCCGTCACCTGCAGGAGAAAATTCGGGTGCTCGATGGAGAGCATGGGACCCGGGGTCACGCCGTGGAGCACTAGGGCCCCCTAGATGCCGGAGGAGCCCGGGGTAGGGCTTGAAGCCGGAGGGGATGGTCACGAAGCCCTCGATCGTGAAGGGCTCGGGGATCAGCATCGCAAGCGGCCGGATCTGTTTTGCCCGGATGAGTTGCTGCTGCTCCGCCACGGAGGTGACGACCACGTTGACCTCCCCCGTCATGGCCGCCGTCTGGCAGGGCGCCGATCCCTTGTAGGGGATGAACTGCAGATTCGCCCCGGACCCCTTCTCGAGGGCCAGCAGGTTCAGGTGGTGGATGGAGCCCGCGCCGCCGGCGCAGGCCTTGATCGTGCCGGGACTCTTCTTGGCCGCCTCGACGAGTTCCTTGAGGTATTTCCAGGGACTGCTCGGGCTGACGGAGATCACGTCGGGCGATCCGCCGACGATGAAGAAATCCCAGACGTTCATCCGTTTGTCCCAGCCGCCCGGGACCGCTGCGGTCACGCAGGACTCGGAAACGCCGCCGGGCTTGTTGATCACGTTGATGTTGACGCCGAGGATGGGGGCCATCTCGGCCGAGATCACCC
>MVQS01000137.1 GCA_002067855.1 Syntrophaceae bacterium PtaB.Bin038 | reverse complement strand
CAGGTCGCGGATACGCGTCCCCAGGCCCAGGTCTTCCCCCCACTCGACACCGACGGCCTTGACGAGGATGTCGTCCTTCACCTCAAGGAGGGCCCGCGAGAAGGCCAGGTCCGTGTGGTAGTCCGGCATGAAGGTATCGACCTGCGGCGTGTGGACAAGAAAGACGACCCCCCCGGGCATTCCCCGCTTTGCGTGAAGGGCGAGCTGCTCGAGGTGCTTGCGGCCCCGCGCGGTGACGGCGTCGGGAAACATGGCGATGCGGCCGGCGAAGAGGGTGCAGGACTTGACCTCGAGGAGGAACTCCCGCCCGCCCCGGTCGAGGAGGAAGTCGTAGCGGCTCGACCCCGCGGCGGCCTCGCGCCGGATGACCGTGTCGCCCTTGAACCCCGGGAGCCGCCCCGCGGCCAGCAGGCGGGCGACCACGTCGTTGGCGAGATGGGTGTGCAGCAGGACGGCCCGCCCCTCGCGCTCGACGGCGAGGGCCGTGTAGGGCGTGTTCCGCGACGTGCCGGGCGGGGTTGCCGCGAGATAGAGGACCCGTCCCGGGAGCAGAAGTTCCCATAGCCGCCCGGGGTTGGGCAGGTAGGCCTCGACGGCCTTTCCGCCGAGATCGCAGACGACGAGGAACCGGTTGGGCCTCTCGATGAACCGGGCCTTGTGAATGGGAAGCCGGGAAGCTCGGAAGATGGGAAGTTGCGAAGCGGGAGGGCGCTTTTTCATGTCCGTATTTCTTTATCCCGATGCCTGAAGCCTGCGGCCTCAAGGCCGCTCTTTTACAAAGAAGAGCATCGCCGCCGATACGACCGTGAGGGCCAGCGATACGATGAACGGCGCCTGCATGCCGAAGAGGTCCCACAGAAGGCCCGCGCCGGCGGAGGCCGGCAAGGCGCACAGGCCGATCACCATCTGGAAGCCGCCCAGGGCGCTCGCGCGGTATTCCGGGGGGCCCAGTTCGGCGACGAAGGCCTTCTGGACCGTTTCGATGCCGGCCTGGTGAAGGCCGAAAAGGACGAAGGCGGCCATGACCACCCAGGCGCTGTCGGCGTAGATCATCGCCAGGCATACAAGTCCCCAGAGACCGTAGGAGATCTGCAGCACGGCCTTGCGGCCGATGCGGTCGGAGAGCACCCCGAAGGGGTAGGAGCTGAAGGTGGCCACCAGCGTGTACAACAGGTAGAGAACGGGCACCGTCGTGACCTGAAAGCCGAACCGGCTGGCGAAGATGAGCAGGAACGAGTAGCTGAACGCCCCGAGAGAGAAGACGGCGCTCAGGATGAAGAAGAGCCTCAAGTTGGCGTCCAGGTTGCGGAGGGCGATTCCCTTGAAGAGCTTCGCGTCCTCCAGGGGCTTCTCGCGGATGTTGACCACGATGAGGGCGGCGGCGATGAGGGAGGGAACGGCCGCGATCAGCAGCAGGTTCCGGAAGCCGAGCAGCGGGAAGGCGGCGATGCAGAAGACGATCCCGACGAGGGCCCCGGCATTGTCCATGGTCCGGATCAGACCGAAGTTCCCGCCGCGGTTGCTGCGCCTCGACAGGTCCGCCACCATGGCATCCCGGGGGGCGCCCCGCATCTTGCCCGCCCGGTCCAGGATCCGGAACGGCACGAGCCAGTGCCACGTGGACGACAGGGCATAGCCCAGCCGTGAAATGCCGCCGAAGAGGTACCCCAGCCAGATAAAGATCTTGCGCTTTCGGGTCCGGTCGGAGATGCAACCCGAGATCGCCTGCGAGAGGGAGACGACGGCGTTGCCGATCCCGTCGATGAGCCCCAGGACGACCATGTTGGCCCCCAGGGACGCGACGAACAGGGGCCAGATCGGGTAGACCATGTCCGCCCCCATGTCGTTGAAGAACGATGAGAAGGCGAAGGTACGGATGGTCTTCTTCGTCTCGCCGTTTTCGGGCGACGTCGCTTCGGAATTCCGTTCCATGTCGCGCGGCTGGAGCGCTACTTCCTCAGGTTCGCCTCGATCTTGTCATGGATGTATTTCGCCCCGATGTTGCTGCCCGCCGTGCCGACGCGCACGGAAACGGCGGTGTCCGTCCGCGTGAGGTATGTCATGGTGATCTTGACTTTTTCCTCGTAAAGGACGGCGTCGAGGGTGGCCTTCTCGATCTTTCGCTCCGGCACGACGTCCGCCGCCTTCAGATCCGCCAGGGCCTTGCGGGCGGCATCCCAGACCTGGTCCAGGGGATACTTGTAGACCGACTCGAGGCTCCCGTCGTGATACACGAACCTTCCCGACTCGTAGCCCATGACCGTGTCCCCGGCGACGACGGCACAGCCGGTGAGGGCGGTCAGGGAAAGAAGGCCGACCATGAGGGCGATTTTCTTCAGCATGCGGTACCTCCTGTGGCAATGCGTACTCGGAATCGGGCGCCTCGACCAAGGTCTCGGTCTGCACCCCGATGCCGGTTTGTGATCCCGTCGGTTGAGCATTACGCCGCCCGGGCCGTCAGGAGAATCGGACCAGGACGGCCTGCACGGTCGTGAACAGGACGGCCCCCGCCGTGGCCAGGGCCAAACACGCCGCGGCGATGCGGTGCGGCATGCTCTCCCGTCTCCTCTCCTCGTAGCCGAGGGCGAACCCCGCGGCGATCCCGGCCGCAATCCCCCCGCCGTGGGCCCAGTTGTTGATCCCGGGGAGCAAAAGGCCGAAGAGGATCAGTCCGATGATCCAGCCCATGGCC
>MVQS01000136.1 GCA_002067855.1 Syntrophaceae bacterium PtaB.Bin038 | reverse complement strand
GCCCGCGCCGATGGCGCCGAGACCCACGCCGATACCGGCGGCCAGCATGGCGCCGACAGCAAAGAACACCTTGTTATAGGCATCCCCGGAGGGAAGAGCCTCCGCCGCGAATACCGCCGGGGCGGACACCAGAAGGGTGAACAGTGCTGAACAAACGGTTAACAACGTCTTCTTGAACATAACCTCTTTCTCCTTTCATCTTATATTGATGCTGGTAATTTTGTCCCCTGAGTAGCACAACCGGCTCTCGAGTAAAAGGGAAATCTGCCCAAAACGGCGAAAGAGTTTGCAACCGATATGCCATGGTGTCGGCGGGAGGGCATTTTCCTGCAACCGGCGAAGATGACGGCGTATTTTTCGATCCGACACGCCGACCGGAGCCCCTTCCCGGCATCGCGCGTTTAACGTTTCTTTCAATCCCGGGTCGCAATTGAACGATTCGTGGAATGAGAGCAGGCATCAGGCATAAGGCTCATGCCTGACGGCAAGATCGGTGGCGGCTCAAGATGATTTCTACCTTGTTGCCTTCAGCCATATGCCCTAAGCCATTAGCCATTTTTCATATTTCTATTGAAATATTCCGCCCGGAAAGCTAGTATCGGGCGACTGCGGATCCGGCGGGGAAGTTTGCCGCGGAGGCACGGCATCCCGGCCGGAGAGGTCTTCAGAGGGAGGGAGGGTGGTAATGCAGGAGCTGTTAACGGCCGTCACGTATGTCGTCGCCTGGCTGGTCCTGGAAAAGGTGATCGGCATCGAGAGCGGTCTCGTCAAACTGATCATCTCGTTGGGGCTGGCCATCGCCGTCTACGCGGCCTGCTGGTACGAGGAGAAAAGGAGAAAGAAGGCCGGACAAGAGGAAGACGAATCGTGACGGTGTCCCGGACCGACAAGAAGAAGCCCGTCCGCCCGGCCAAGAACCGGACGGGACTCTCCATCGAGAGTATCCTCGAGGGGTCTCCCATCCCCACCTTTGTCATCGACCGCAACCACAAGATCATCCTCTGGAACAAGGCCTGCGCGGAGCTGACGGGCTATCACGCCCGGAGCATGATCGGCACGGGCGATCACTACAAGCCCCTCTATCCCGAACGCCGTCCCCTCATCGCCGACCTCATCGTGGACCAGGACATCGAGGCGCTCGAGCGGTACTACCGCGGCAAGCAGGTCCGGAAATCGTCCGTGATCGAGGGGGCCTACGAGGCGACGGATTTCTTCGAGAACCTGGGCGGAAAGCCCCGCCACCTCTACTTCCTGGCCGCGCCCGTGTACGACGACGAGGGGGAGGTCATCGCCGCGATCGAAACGCTCCAGGACGTCACCCGCGAGCGGGAGATGGCGCGCACCCTCCGGGAGAACGCCGAGACGCTCCGCCGGGAGCTCGACGAGAACATCCGCCTGCGCAAGACGATCGAGGGGATCATCGAGGGCTCGCCCATCCCGACCTTCGTCATTGACCGCAATCACCGGATCATCCTCTGGAACCGGTCCTTCACGGAGATGAGCGGGTACGAAGGCCACCGGATGATCGGGACGAAGAAGCAGTGGATGCCCTTCTACCCCGAGAAGCGGCCCGTCATCGCCGACCTGATCGTGGACGGCGACACCGAAGGTCTCGAGGCGTTCTACGGCAAGAAGAAGGTCCAGAAGTCCTCGGTCATCGAGGGGGCCTACGAGGCGACGGACTTCTACGAGAACCTCGGCGGCCGCAGCCGCCACCTCTACTTCCTGGCCGCCCCGATCCGAAACGACAAGGGCGAGATCATCGCGGCCGTCGAGACGCTGCAGGACGTGACCCGCGAACGGGAGCTGGAGCGCTCCCTCAAGGAGCATGCCGAGACGCTCAAGCGGGAACTCGAGGCCAATATCCGTCTGCGCAAGACGATCGAGGGGATCAGCGAGGGTTCGCCCATCCCGACCTTCGTCATCGACCGCGGCCACCGGATCATCCTCTGGAACCGGGCCATGACGCGTCTGAGCGGGATCGAGGGGAGCAGGATGCTCGGGACGGACGGCCAGTGGATGCCCTTCTACCCGGAGAAGCGGCCCGTCATCGCCGACCTGATCGTGGAGGGAGACCTGGAGGGCCTCGAGAAGTTCTACGGCAAGAAGAAGGTCCAGAAGTCCTCGGTCATCGAGGGGGCCTACGAGGCGACGGACTTCTACGAGAACCTCGGCGGGAAGCGTCGGTACCTGTACTTCCTGGCCGCCCCGATCCTGGACGAGCGGGGCGAGGTGATCGCGGCGATCGAAACCCTCCAGGACGTCACCCGCGAGCGCGAGATGGAACTGAGCCTGAAGGAGTACGCCGAGACGATGAAGAACGAGCTGGAGGAGAACATCTACCTCCGGAAGAACATGGAGGAGCTCTTCAACTTCCACCAGTCCGTTCTCGACGCCTCGCCGGACCTGATCCTCGTCCTCGATGCCGACGGGACCCTTCGCTACATGAGCCGCGACATCGACCCGGAGAGGGGGCTCACGGCCGAGAAACTCAAGGGGAAGCACTTTTCGGAATTCGTGGCCCCGGGGCGGAGGGAATTCCTGGAGGAGCGCTGGGCCGAGATCCGCAGGGGCGTCTTCACGCCCTTCGAGATCGAGGTGGCCGAGAGGGACGGGACGAAGCGCAGCCTGCTGCTGACGGCCCGCCCCATCAAGGGCACGGACCGCCTGCTCGTGCTGCAGCGAGACATCACGGAGTTCAAGGAACTCGAGAACCGGTACTACGAGAGCCAGAAGCTCGCCGCCGTGGGGCAGCTCTCGGCCGGCATCGCCCACGAGGTGCGGAACCCCCTGTCCTCGATCAAGATGAGCCTCCAGATTCTCGAGAAGCGGATGAACCCCGAGGGCAACGACCTCAAGCGCTTCCACATCGCCCGCAAGGAGGTCGAGCACCTCGAGAAGCTCGTGAGCGACATCCTCGTTTTCGCGCGCCCGACGGAACCGGACCTGCACCTGGCGGACCTGAACATGTGCGTCGAGGCATCGCTCGCCATGGCGGAGCGGGAGGTGTCGGACAAGAAGATCCAGGTCCGCATGCAGTTCGACGACCGGATGCCGCCGGTGCCCTTCGACTCGGCCATGCTCCAGCAGGCGTTCCTGAACCTGCACCTCAACGCCGTCGACGCGATGGCCGAGGGGGGCACCCTGACGATCCGGACGCGCTGCGAGGCGGAACGGCGCCGGGCCGTTGTGGAGATCGAGGACGACGGGGCCGGGATCGCCGAGGAGTCCCTGCCGCATCTGTTCAACCCCTTTTTTACGACCAAGAAGTACGGCACGGGGCTCGGCCTGTCGCAGGTCAAAAAGATCATCGACCTGCACCGGGGGTCGATCGAGATCCTTTCGCGCAGGGACGAGGGGACGCGCGTGATCATCACGCTGCCGCTCCCGTGATCCGGGGGAAGGAGGGAGACGGTTCGGCATGGCCAAGATACTCGTGATCGACGACGACCGCTCCATCTGCGAATCGCTCGAGCTCTACCTTTCGGAGGAAGGCTACGAGGTCCACACCGCCGTGACGGGGACCGACGGGCTCAACAAGTTCGTCCAGGTCCAGCCCGACCTCGTCATCCTCGACATCCGCCTGCCCGACATCGACGGCTTCACCGTCCTCGAGGAGCTGCGGGAGGACGAGGAGGACGTGAAGGTCATCATGATCACGGCCTTCCACGACATGGACACCACGATCCGGGCCATGAAGGCCGGCGCGTTCGACTACATCCACAAGCCGATCAACATCGACGAGCTGGAGGTCTCGCTGCAGAAGGCCCTGAAGACCCTCGAGACGGAGAAGAAGATCGGCGGGCTGCTCACGGAGTCTTCGCGCGACTACAAGGTGGGGGACATCATCGGCTCCACCCGGGCCATGCGGGACATCTTCAAGACCATCGGCGTCGTCTCCCAGAGCCGCGCCACGGTCCTGATCCAGGGGGAGAGCGGGACGGGCAAGGAGCTCATCGCCAAGGTGATCCACAACAACACGGCCCGGAACGAACCCTACATCGCCGTGAACTGCTCGGCCATCGTGGAGACGCTGCTCGAGTCGGAACTCTTCGGCCACGAGAAGGGCTCCTTCACGGGGGCGATCGGCCGGAAGCTGGGCAAGTTCGAGCTGGCGGGCAACGGGACGGTCTTCCTCGACGAGATCAGCGAGATGTCCGTCAACCTCCAGGCGAAGCTTCTGCGGGTCCTGCAGGAGATGGAGTTCGAGCGTGTCGGGGGCAAGGAGCGCGTCAAGGTCCGCGCCCGCATCATCGCCGCCACGAACCGCGACCTCAAGACCCTCGTCAAGGAGGGCAGGTTCCGCGACGACCTCTACTACCGTCTCAACATCGTGACGATCACCCTGCCGCCGCTCCGGGAGAGACGGGAGGATCTCCCGCTCCTCGTCGACTTCCTCATCAAGAAGATCAACAAGGACCTACACAAGAACATCGCCGGCGTCTCCCAGGAGATGATGGACGTGTTCATGCAGTACCGATGGCCCGGGAACATCCGGGAGCTGGAGAACCTCCTGGTGCGGGCCGCCGTGATCGCCCGGGGCCAGATCCTGGGGAAAGTGGACTTTCCCGACCTGCTGGGAGGGGCGCAGGCCGATGCGGCGGGCGGGGAGGGGGCGGAGGCGAAGCCCGGCATGGACGCCTCGGGGCGCCTTCTGACGCTCGACGAGGTGGAGGAGCGCCACATCCGCTTCGTCCTCTCGAAGATCGGCCGCAACAAGGGCGAGATCTGCGAGGCCCTCGGCATCTCCCGGCCCACGCTGGAGCGCAAACTGGAGAAGTACCACATAAGCTTCGACTAAAATGGCGTAAGGCGTAAGGCGAAGGGCATAAGGAAAGGATACAAAACGTCTTCGTTCCTTTTCGCCTTGAGCCTTAAGCCCTTAGCCCTGAGCCCATTCGTGAAAATCACCTCCGCCGAATTCATCAAGAGCGCCGTGAAGCCCGACCAGTACCCGAAGACGGGTCTGCCCGAGGTCGCCTTTGCCGGGCGCTCCAACGTGGGGAAGTCCTCCCTGATCAACACCCTTCTCGGCCGGAAGAAGCTCGCCCAGACAAGCGCCACGCCGGGCAAGACGCGTCTGGTGAATTTTTTCTCCGTCAACGGCAGGCTCTGTTTCGTCGATCTCCCCGGGTACGGCTACGCCCGGGTTTCCCGCGCCGAGAGGGAGAGCTGGGGCCCCATGGTCGAAACCTACCTCCGCGAAAGCGCCCGGCTGTGCCTGGTGATCTCCATTCTCGACGTCCGCCACGACCCGACCGATCAGGACCGCGGACTGATCGAGTGGCTCCGCCACTACGGGCGCAGGCACCTCATCGTCCTGACGAAGTCGGACAAGCTCTCCCGCGGGGAAGCCCTCAAGCGCCTGCGTCGGATCGCCTCGTTGCTTGAACTCGGCGAGGGCGAGGCCCCCCTCCTGTTTTCGGCCCAGACGGGGGAGGGGAAGGGCGACATCTGGAAGGCAATTCAGCAGGCGCTCCTCGAAAAGGCGTGAACGGCGCCGGGCGCTGCGGCTGCGCGGAGGACGCCTCCGCCGTCCCCGTCATCCCCTTGGTTTCTCCCCGTTCGGTGATTAGATTAGGGCAGGGAAAAAGGCGGTTATCCGGCCCCCGACGGAACCAGCGGCCCTGCCCTCCTGTAACGCGCGCCGCGGATGCGGGATTCTGTATTGAGCCATGAATCCGAGGGGTTGAAGGAAGTTCGCACCCGGCGGACCCCCCGGGCCCGCGAAGCCTTCCGGTGCAGCGGCGCTCCGCGTCACAACCGGTCAAATAATTTGCCGGATCTCCGTCGAATACACCTTGACAGGGTGGTGGTTTTTTGTTACGGAGCTTGCGGTTTGACGGATGCAGCTCTGTGAAATAGAACGTATCAAATTTGACTCAAAGACCGAGGTGGTAACGTGTCGGAACATAAGCAGAATGGAAAAGTCGGCGCCGTTATGGTGGTGGGATCCGGGATCGCCGGAATCCAGGCCGCCCTGGACCTTGCCAATTCCGGGATGAAGGTCTACATGGTCGAAAACGGGATCAGCATCGGCGGGGTCATGGCCCAGCTCGACAAGACGTTCCCCACCAACGACTGCTCGGCCTGCATCCTCTCCCCCAAGCTCGTCGAGGTGGGCAGGCACCCCAACGTGGAGATCCTGACCCGGCGGACGGTGGAATCCGTCGAAGGCGAGGCCGGCCGCTTCACCGTCAAGCTCACGAAGGCGCCCCGGTTCGTCGATCTCAGCAAGTGCACGGGCTGCGGCGACTGCGCCGTCGTCTGTCCCATCACGGTCAAATCGGACTTCAACGAGAACCTCAACGACCGCAAGGCCATCTATCGGCACTTCCCTCAGGCCATCCCCAGCGGATTCGCCATCGACAAGCTCGGCACGTCGCCCTGCAAGGCGGCCTGCCCGACCCACATCAGCGTCCAGGGCTACGTGGCCCTCATCGCAGCCGGCAAGTACAAGGAAGCCCTCAAGCTCATCAAACAGGAAAACCCCTTCCCGAGCGTGTGCGGGCGCGTCTGCAACCATCCCTGTGAGGAGGCATGCATGCGGGGCAGGGTCGATCAGCCCATCGACATCATGCACCTCAAGCGCTTCGTGGCCGATCTGGACCTCAACGACGAAACCAAATACGTCCCCGAGATCAAGGAGAAGAAGGGCAAGAAGGTCGCCGTCGTCGGCGCCGGCCCCGCGGGACTCACCTGC
>MVQS01000135.1 GCA_002067855.1 Syntrophaceae bacterium PtaB.Bin038 | reverse complement strand
TGGGCTCGCCTGGATCGTGCCGAAGAGCTTTCCCGTCAGGGCCGCGAACATCCCGATGGCCGTGTAGGTGACCGCAAGGCCCACAACGAAACTCAGCGACAGGATCAGCCCCCTGCCCGCGGAAACGCCCCCCTGCGCGCCGATCACGGCGGCCGTGATCGGGATGACGGGGTAGATGCAGGGGGTGAAGCTGACCACGACGCCGGCCAGGTAGGCCGCCGCATAGGCCAGCAGGAAGGAGTGCCCGAGATGGTGCTCGAATTGCCCGACGAGATGCTCGACCATGCCGATCCCCCGCGTTTGCTTCGTCCCTCACATAACGCAATTCGTGGAGCCGCGCAAGGGCGGGACGGGATACTGTTTGCAAACGAGTTGCATCTGTCGTATGATGTCCCCCATGGGACATTGCGACATCAACACCACTCTGGAACGGGCGGGCCTTTCGAAGACGTCCCAGCGCGTGGCGGTGCTGACGGCGCTCGTGCACGCGGAAAGCCCGCTGAGCGCCAGGGAGATCCTTCAGCGGGTCTCCGGAAAAGGCCGGATCAACAAGGTCACCGTCTACCGGATCCTCGCCTCCTTCAAGGCCGGGAGCATCATCCGGGAGATCGCGACGGATCACGGGGAGAACTTCTTCGAAATGGCCTGCCGGCACAACCCGACGCACCCCCATTTCTACTGCCGCGCCTGCCGGAGCCTCTCCTGTCTGCCTTCGGCGGGTCACCAGGATCGTTGGCTTCAGGAGTATCGCGCGGCGGACGAATCCATCGAGACCGTCGCCATCAACTTCACGGGGTTGTGCCGCCGGTGCCGCAACGAAATCGCCCGGGACCCGGCCGGCCCGCTGCAGGGCCCTTCAGGGGGCAAGAGGAGCTCTCCATGAAAAAAGGCGCAATCCTGCTCCTGATCGCGGTGCTCGTCGCCGCGTGCTGGCACACCGCGCGGGGACAGGCCGGACCATTCCGGATCACCGTGTTTGTCAGCATCCTCCCGCAATCCTATTTTCTCGAGCGCATCGGCGGGGACCGGGTCCGGGTCGAGGTTCTCGTCGGCGAGGGGCAGTCGCCCCACACCTACGAGCCGACACCGAAGCAGATGGCCAGGCTCAACGAGGCCCGGGCCCTCTTCCTCATCGGGGTGGGCTTCGAGAAAGGCCTCATGAAGAAGATCGGCCGGTCTCATCGAAGCCTGGTCATCGTCGAGACCCAGAAGGGGGTTCCCTACCGTTATCTGGCCGGCCAGGACCATCGGAATGACGGGCACGGACACGGAAACGATCGGGCCGGCAAGAGGGCCGGGACGCCCGATCCCCATATCTGGATGTCGCCGAAACTCGTGCAGATCCAGGCACGGAACATCCACGACGCCCTGTGCCGCCTGGACCCGGCTCACAAGCAGCAGTACGCAATGAATTTGAAAGCCTTCCTGGACGAACTGGATCGCGTGGATGCCCGTATCGCCCGTTCTCTTGCACCGGTCAGGGGGCAGAAGATGTACGTCTTTCACCCCGCCTTCGGGTATTTCGCGGACGCCTACGGGCTCGTCCAGGTACCCATCGAGATCGAGGGGAAGGAACCGGGGGCCCGGCAGCTGGCGGACCTGATCGACAGGGCCAGGGCGGACGGCGTCCGGGTGATCTTCGTGCAGCCGCAGTTCTCGGGCAACAGCGCCTCGGTGGTGGCGAAGGCGATCGGCGGTACCGTGATTCCGATTAATCCCCTCTCGAAGGAATACCTTGCGAATCTTGAAAACATTGCCTCTGCCGTCGAGCAGGGCCTCCGGTGAGGAGCCATGAATTCCAGGGACGTCGTCAAGGTCAGCCACGTGTCGTTTTCCTACGATGGGATTTCCGTCCTGGAAGATGTCCATTTCACGATCCCGGAACGGTCCTTCATTTCGATCGTCGGCCCCAACGCGGGCGGCAAGACAACCCTGCTGAAGCTCATGCTGGGCCTGCTCAGGCCTTCCCAGGGGACCATCGAGGTCCTGGGGATGCCCCCCGTGAAGGCGCGGGCCCTCATCGGGTACATGCCCCAGCAGGTCCAGCTCGACCTGCAGTTTCCCGTGAGCGTTCTCGACGTCGTCCTCATGGGGCGTCTGGGACAGGGGCGGCGAATCGGCCCGTACAGCCGCACGGACCGGGCCATCGCCCTCGATGCGCTGCTCAAGCTGGAGATGCAGGACCTGGCCGGCCGGCCGTTCATGGCCCTGTCCGGCGGTCAACGCCAGCGTGTGCTCATCGCCCGGGCCCTGGCCTCGGAACCGCAGATGCTGTTCCTCGACGAACCGACGGCCAACGTGGACATGGTGGTGGAAACGGAGCTCTTCGAGCTGCTTCACGAAATGAGCAAGACCATCACCGTGGTCGTGGTCAGTCACGACCTGGGGTTCGTTTCCCATTACGTCCAGAGCGTGGTGTGCGTCAACCGCCGGGTCATGGTTCACCCCACCGCGTCTGTGACGGGCGAGGTCATCCGGGATCTCTACCTGTCCGACGTCTGCATGGTCCGGCACCACCACCGGGAGGGATGAAGGAAGGGAAGCACCCATGGGAGAATTCCTGACGGACCTGCCGCGATACCCGTTTCTGCAGCATGCCCTGCTCGTCGGAGTGCTCGCGGGCGTCGCCTGCGGGATCATCGGCAGCTACGTCGTCACCAAGAAGATCAGCTATATAGCGGGAAGCATCTCCCACACCGTCCTGGGGGGGCTCGGGGCCGCCCGTTATTTCCAGGTGGTCCGCGGATGGGACTGGTTCGACCCGCTCTACGGCGCGGTCCTGGCCTCCCTGATCGCGGCGCTGGCCATCGGCCTGGTCAGCATGAAGGCACGGCAGCGAGAAGACACCGTGATCGGGGCGCTCTGGGCCGTGGGCATGGCCGCCGGAATCCTGTTCATCTCCCAGACGCCGGGCTATAACGAGGATCTGATGAGCTACCTCTTCGGCAGCATCCTGATGGTCTCCACCCAGGACCTCTGGCTGATCGCCGGCCTGGATCTCCTCGTCGTGATCGTCGCCGCGCTTTTCTACAACCAGTTCCTCGCCATCTGCTTCGACGAGGAATTCGCGAGTCTCCGGGGGGTCCGGGTCGAAGCGTTCTATCTTCTCCTTCTCTGCATGACCGCCCTCACCGTTGTGCTGCTCGTCACCGTCGTCGGGATCATCATGGTCATCGCCATCATCACGCTTCCCGCCGCCGTCGCCGGCGAGTTTACGAAACGGCTGTGGCACATGATGCTGCTGTCGGCCCTGCTCACCGTTGCGTTCACGACGGCCGGGCTTGCGCTGAGCTACGGCCCCAACCTGCCCGCCGGGGCGACGATCATCGTGATCGCGGGGGCGGCCTACCTCGTATCGGTCGTGGGCGTGCGGCTGTTCAGGCTGAAACATTGACGGAACGTCCGGAGGATGACATCGACGATGAACCCCGACGGCCCCCACCACCTGGGACACCGCGACCGGCTGAAAGCCCGGTTCGAACGGGCGGGCATCACCGGCCTCCAGGATTACGAGGTCCTGGAGCTTCTTCTCTTTTACGCATTGCCCCGCAGGGACGTGAAACCTCTCGCGAAAGAGCTCCTGAAGCGCTTCGGCGGCCTGAGGGGGGTTCTCGACGCCGACCGCGAGGCCCTGCTGGCAACCCCGGGGATCGGACCCCACGCAGCCTCCCTGTTCCGCGTCGTCCGGGAGGCCGGCTCCCTCTACCTCCGGCAGCGGGCCGAGGAGCACGAGCAGATCTCCTCGACGAGGGAACTGATCGACTACTGCCTCTCCTCCATGGGCGGCCTCAAGGACGAGCACTTCGCCGTCATCTACCTCAATGCCCGAAACCGCATCCTCCAGGTGGAGACGATCCAGGAGGGCATCGTGAACCAGGCCGTCGTCTACCCCCGCAAGGTCCTCGAGAGGGCCCTCGCGCACAAGGCCTCGGCGATCATCCTCGTACACAACCACCCATCGGGACACGTGCGCCCCTCCGACGCGGACATCCGGCTCACGAGGGTCCTCCAGGACGCGGCCCGCGTCATGGACATCGCGCTGCACGACCACCTCATCGTGGGTGAAAACCGCTTCTTCAGCTTCCGGGAAGAGGGAATCCTCTGAAAGCAGGCTCGAGGATCGAGGTGCGAGGTTCGTGGATTTCTTTCTGTGCCTCGGTCCTCGTTCCTCGGACCTCGAACCTTCTCATATGTTGATGCTCGTGAAGGGGATCGGGGTAAAGGTCAGCGCAAAGCACAGCATGGCGAGATACCCCACCGCCAGGCGCCGGTTGTCCAGCTCCCCCCCGTCGTAGATGACCGGCGGGTGGCGAACGCCCAGCGCGAGCAGGATCCCGCCCCAGATGAGCCACCCCTCCCAGCCCAGGATGCCGAGGACGAGCAGCATCCCCACCACCATCCAGGCCACCTCTCGCTGCCGGTGACCGAAGATCGCGTAGATGATGTGCCCGCCGTCGAGCTGTCCCACGGGGATGAGGTTGAGGGAGGTCACGAGAAGCCCGATCCACCCCGCGAAGGCCACGGGGTGCAGGATCACGTCCCGGTCGGGCCCGATCGTGCCGTTGACGAGCCAGTTGACGGCAGAAAACAGCGCGCACTCGCCGAGGTGGATGCCCACCCCTTCCGTCTGCGCCGCCGGCACGATCTGCGAGAGCGACAGGCCCACGAACAGGACGGGGATCGTCACGACGAGCCCCGCGAGGGGACCCGCCGCGCCGATGTCGATGAGGGCATTGCGGTCCGATACGGGGGATTTCATGGCGATGAAGGCCCCGAAGGTCCCCACGAGCGTGGGGCCCGGGATGAAGTAGGGGAAGCTGACATCCACCCCGTGCCTGCGGGAGGCCGCCCAGTGGCCCAGTTCATGGCAGCCGAGGATCAGGAGCAGCGTGAAGGAAAAGGGAAGGCCCTTCCAGATTTCGGAAGGGTTCTCGATGGGGTTCACGCCGGCCTGCATCGCCCCGGCCGCGAGGGTCGTGAGAACCGTCACGGCGAAAAGCCCCGCCGGGACCAGGGGATGGTTGAACCCGGGGCTCGAGAGCAGGCGGCGAAGGCTCGATTTCAGTCCCATAAACAAAAAAGGGATCATCGGATCATGATCCCCTGTGTGCAGGCGCGGCGGCGGTCCCGTCTGACGGGAAGGGAGTTATTCCGCGATGTTGCTGCTTTCGCTCCGGATAACGCCCTCGTCTTCGCTCTCCAGGTTCACCTTGTCCCGGAGCTCCTTGCCGACCTTGAAGAAAGGCAACCGCTTGGGGGAGACGGTGATGTTCATGCCCGTCTTGGGGTTTCGCCCCGTGTAGGACTCGTAGTTGCGCACGACGAAGCTGCCGAGGCCGCGGATCTCGATGCGCCCGTTATTCTTTAGTTCTTCCGTGAATCCCTTGAAAATGAGATTGACCACGTCGGTGGCCTTTTTCTCCGTCAGGTTCTCCCTCCGTGCAAGCTCCTCGATCAATCCCGACTTGTTCATGTCCCCCCCCCGTGTAAAGCGGAATAAGCCCCAAGGGCCTGTCGATGAAAAATGAAAAGGGATTAATTGCGCGTTTTCATTGGATATTAGTTTTCATCATCCCGGAATGTCAAGAACATTTTTCTGTTCGGTTCCGTCGGGGCCGCAAAAGCCCCTCGACTTCCTTCTTGCGGAGCCGACGGTACTGGCCCGGCTTGAGGTCCCCAAGCTCCAGGCCTCCGACGGATACGCGGATGAGCCTCGCCACGGGATGCCCCAGGGCCTCCATGGCACGCCGGATGATCCGGTTGCGGCCCTCGGAAATGGTGACCCGGAGCCACTGGCTCTTTTCGTTGAACTTCTCCTCCTGGATACCGTCGACCGTGAAAGGCCCGTCCTCCAGCTCGATCCCCTTGAGAAGCGACTGGAGTTCCTTCCGGGTGACCCTGCCGCGGACCTTCGCCAGGTAGGTGCGCGGGATCTCGTACCGGGGGTGCTGCACGCGCTCGGCGAAGGCGCCGTCGTTGGTCAGGATGAGCAGGCCCTCGGAGTCGTAATCCAGGCGGCCTACAGGGTAGACGCGCCCGCCCACCTCGCGCAGGAGGTCCGTGACCACCGGCCTCCCCTCGGGGTCCTTCAGCGTGGTCACGTAGCCGGCGGGTTTGTTGAGCATCAGGTAGAGGCGCTCCACCTCGGTCGTGATCAGGCGCCCCTCGACGCGGATCTCGTCGCGCTGCGGGTCGGCCTTGGTCCCCAGCTGCCGGACGACCCGGTCGTTGACCTGCACCTTCCCGGCAAGGATGAGCTCTTCGGCCGCCCGCCTGGAGCAGATGCCCGCGGCGGCGATGATCTTCTGGAGCCTCTCCTCCATGGGCTATTCCTCCATCTCCGTGATCTCCCGCAGCGTAGGCAGCTCGGAGAGGTCCTTCAGGTCGAAGACCTCGAGAAAGCGCTTCGTCGTTCCGTACATGATGGGCTTGCCGGGGACGTTCTTCCGGCCCACGATCCGGACGAGCTTCTTCTCCAGCAGGCCCTTGAGGGAACCGCTCACGTCGACCCCGCGGATCTTCTCGATCTCCTGACGCGTCACGGGCTGGCGGTACGCGACGACGGAGAGGGTCTCCATGGCCGCGGGAGTCAGGGGCACGGGGCGGATCCCCCTGAGCTTCCGGATCCAGGGAGAGTACTCCGCCTTGGTCCTGAACTGGTACCCGCCGGCGACTTCCATGAGGCACAGCCCGCCGCGCCGCTGCCGGTACTCCAGCTCGATGTCCTGCAGGATCTCCAGGATCGCCTTGCGATCCGCCTCCCCGAGGACGTCCCTCAAACGGTCCACCGAGACGGGAGCGTCCGAAGCGAACACCAGCGCCTCGATCACGGATCTCATGTCATCCATCGGTTGACTCCTCCACCGCCGGGAATATACGGATCGGCCCGAAGGGATCGGACTGAAAGGCCCTGACCACGCGCATCTTCATGAGCTCCAGGATGGCCAGCAGC
>MVQS01000134.1 GCA_002067855.1 Syntrophaceae bacterium PtaB.Bin038 | reverse complement strand
CGAGAAGATGATCAACGACTTCCAGCAGGCCAACATGCGCCTGAAGTTCTGCGAGAAGCCCGTCGTGACGGCGCCCGCCGGCATGACCCTCGGCGGCGGCTGCGAGATCGCCATGCACGGCGCCAGGTGCCAGCCCGCGGCCGAGACCTACATCGGCCTGGTGGAAGTGGGTGCGGGCGTCATCCCCGCGGGCGGCGGCACCAAGGAGCTCATGGTCCGCGTGACCGAGGGGATTCCCATGGGGGTCGTGGAGCAGGGCCTCAACCTGCAGGGATTCTTCGGGAAGGTCTTCGAGAACATCGGCATGGCCAAGGTGGCCACGAGCGCCGAGGAGGCCAAGGAACTGGGCTACGTCCGCAAGACCGACGGCATCAGCATCAACCGCGACCAGCAGCTCAACGACGCCAAGCAGATCGTCCTGGGCCTGTCGAAGTTCTACAAGCCGCCCAAGCCTGCGCTCGTTCCCGTAATGGGCGAGAACTTCCGCGGCATCTGCGAGGCCGTCCTCTACAACATGCGGCACGGCAACTACATCAGCGACTACGACGTCCACATCGCCCGCAAGCTCGGCCACATCATCTCCGGTGGCGACTGCGCCGAGGGGACGACCGTGACGGAGCAGGAGCTCCTGGACCTGGAGCGCGAGGCCTTCCTGAGCCTCTGCGGCGAGCAGAAGACGCAGGACCGGATCATGTCGCTGCTGTCCACGGGCAAGCCGCTGCGTAACTAGTACGCGGAGAACCGGGGGCAACGTCCCGTCTAATAGCTTGCGTCGGTCTTTGGACATGAAGTCCGCGAAGATAGGAAGAGCAGAAGTGAGGCAGAGCGGATCAGAGAAGAGATAATGCATCCACGCCGATCTTCCGCTTTTCATAACTTCCTAACTTCGCAATCCTTAACGGAGGCCTTGCATCCGGGCACTTTGGGTCAGCCCGATGCAGGACAAGACTTGGAAGATTAAAACCGTCTCTTAAACCAAGGGAGGAACCATACCATGAGAGAAGCCGTTATTGTTGCAGCGGTCAGGAGCCCGGGCGGGCGTTATAGACGGGGGGGCCTTGCGGCCACCCGGGCCGACGAGTTCGGCCTGCAGGTCGTGAAGGGGCTGCTGGAAAAGGTCCCGCAGCTCGACCCCAGGGACGTGGACGACCTCATCGTCGGCTGCGCCTTCCCGGAGGCCGAGACGGGCATGAACCTCGGCCGCGTCCTCGCCCTGGGCGCGGGGCTGCCCATCGAAACTTCGGGCATGACGATCAACCGGTTCTGCTCCTCGGGCCTTCAGGCCATCGCCGACGCGACGGCGAAGATCCGGGCGGGCTGGTCCGACGTCATCATCGCCGGGGGCTGCGAGACCATGACCCACATCCCCATGGGCGGAAGCCAGTTCCGGCCTCACCCGGACTGGGGCAACCGGCCCAACACATACGTGTCCATGGGCATCACGGCGGAGAACGTCGCCGCCAAGCACAACGTCTCCCGCGAGGACCAGGACAAGATGGGCGTCGAGAGCAACCGCCGGGCCGCAGAGGCCCTCAAGGCCGGAAAGTTCAAGGACGAGACGATCCCCATCAAGGCCTGGAGATACAAGAAGGACGCGAGCGGCAAGCGCATCCGCGAAGAGGTCACCTTCGGAGCCGATGACGGCGTCCGGTGGCCGACGACGGTCGCCGACCTGGGCAAGCTCAAGCCCGCGTTCAAGGCGGGGGGCTCGGTGACGGCGGGCAACTCCTCGCAGATGACCGACGGGGCCGCCTTCGCCCTGCTCATGACGGAAGAGAAGGCCAAGGCCCTGGGCCTCAAGCCCCTGGCGAAGATGACCTTCTACGCCGTGGCGGGCTGCGCGCCCGAGGAGATGGGCATGGGTCCCTCCGTGGCCATCCCGAAGGTTCTGAAGCTGGCAGGGCTGAAGACGGACGACATCGATCTGTTCGAGATCAACGAGGCCTTCGCCTCCCAGGCCATCGCCTCGTGCCGCCTCCTCGGGATCGAGGAGCGCTACTGGAAGGGCGACATCAACCCCAACGGCGGGGCCATCGCCCTGGGCCACCCCCTGGGAGCGACCGGCGCAAAGCTCACGGCGCAGATCCTGCACGAGGCGAAGCGCCGCAAGGCCAAGCGCTGCATGGTCTCCATGTGCATCGGCGGCGGCATGGGCGCGGCGGGCATCTATGAGATGTTGTAAAAGCAGGCATTGGGCACCAGGTGAATAGGACATCCCCCTCTTTCCCGGAAACGGGAGGGAGGGGGATTTCTTTTAAATTCTGCTTCCAGCCCATGCGAAAAGGCGGTATACGAAAATGGCGGGCGTGAGGCTAAAGGCAAGATGACAGCAGGCGCAAGGCTAAAGGCATATGCAAGAGCCTGCGTAAGGCTTAAGGCGAGATAGAAGCAGACGTAAGGCTTAAGGCATAAGGCGCAAGGTCAAAGGTCAAAGGAGGAAACCATGATGTTGTATTTTACCTTAAGCCTTAAGCCCTAAGCCATAAGCCTAAAACAGTCGCCATAAGCCCCTAGCCCTATCCCGAAGGAGGAGGAGAATGAGTGCACAGAATTACGCGGAAGCGGCGGAGTTCATCCGGAACAACCTCAGGCTGAGGACCTTGCCTCTGGCCGTGAAGTTCCTCAAGGAAAAGGCCTTCCCGGAGAAGACGAGGCAGCCCTCCGTTGCGCTGGGAAAGAGGGTTGCCGTCTGCCAGGCCGCCAGCATGGCGCGCCTCTACGGCTGGACGGTGGGCCTTGCAAAGGAGGACCTGGTCTGTGTGCCGGCCGGTATCGCCTTCGGGTTCAGCAACGCCGACGACACGGCGGCAGCCATCGGGAAGCTCTTCTGCGGCGGTGCCTACGCGCGGACGGAAGAAACGGGGACCCGCGAGGGCATGTCCATCTGCCGGCTCGGGAAGGAAGAATATGCGGCCCTGCTCATCGCCCCGCTTGCCCGTGCAGCCTTTGAGCCGGATATTGTCGTGCTCTACGGCAACCCCGCGCAGGCGATGCGGCTTGTCCAGGCCTGGAGCTGGCAGGACGGGGAACGGATTGTCGGAAACTTCGGCGGCAAGATCGAATGCGCCGAATACCTGATCGCGCCGTTCAAGGAGCAGAAACCGCGCGTGGCCGTCCCCGGCATGGGCGACCGGGTGTTCTCGCTCACCCAGGACGACGAGATGGTCTTCTCTCTGCCCGCGAGGGGGCTCGCGCAGCTCATGACGGGGCTGCAGGAGGCGGGCAAGAAGGTGGGCGCCGGATACCCCGTGACGTTCTTCCTGAACTTCCAGCCGGAGTTCCCGCCGCACTTCAAGGCGCTTGGGAAAGAACTGGGGCTTCTTTAGTGAAAGAAGCGGGGGAAGTGAAAGGGGCGGTATTCAAAACGGAATGAACGAAACAAACGAGTAAACGAAATAAACGATAAGGATGAAGATCCGCTTTGACCGGATGGCCGAGGGGGACCGCGAGGCCGTCGTCGACATCTTCAATTACTATATCGAGAACAGCTTCGCGGCCTATCCCGAGGAGACGGTGCCCTATGCATTCTTCGACCGCTTCCTCGAGTTGACGCAAGGGTACCCGGCCCTCACCGCGAGGGACGAGGAAGACGGCGGCCGGGTCGTCGGGTTCGCCTTCCTTCGTCCCTATCACCCGGTGCCGTCGTTCCTGCGCGCTGCGGAATTCACCTGTTTCATCGAACCGGGATACACGGGCCGGGGGATCGGTTCGGACCTGCTGAATCGAATCGTCGCCGGGGCGCGAAACATGGGGGTTGACACGATTCTGGCCAACATCTCGTCGCTCAACGAGGCAAGCCTGCGCTTCCACGGGCGGCACGGCTTCGAGGAGTGCGGGCGGTTCAGGCGGGTCGCAAGCAAAAGGGGCAGGGATCTCGATGCCGTGTGGATGCAGCGGATCCTGTGAAGACAGCGGACAGGGGGGGGCAGGGGTCAGGGGAAATCCCCCTGTCATCCCCCTTCGGCAAAGGGGTGTATAGGCCGGTCTGTACAAGGGGGGGAAAGAGGGGGATCTGAATGCAGGGACAAGCTGAATACGATGGAGAGGTTGTCCGGATCGATGGAGTTCATTCGAAAAAGGTGATGGAATGAAGATCGGTTACGTGCAGTTCAATCCAACCTTCGGCCGGGTGGAAAGGAATCTCGACAGGGCGGAGGCCCTCATCGAGGGTGCGCAGGCGGACCTCCTGGTGCTTCCGGAGCTCTTCAACACGGGCTACCTCATCACCTCCAGGGAGGAGATCGGCGCCCTGGCCGAGGAGGTGCCGGGCGGAAGAACGGCCCGGCGTCTCGCCGCCGTCGCGAAGAGAAGGAACGTTCACCTCGTCGCGGGAATGGCCGAGCGCAGCGGCGCGAAACTTTACAACTCCGCCATCCTCGTCTCCCCGAGGGGATTCGTGGCCGTCTACCGCAAGGTGCACCTCTTCTTCGAGGAAAAACTCTGGTTCGAGCCGGGCGACGGCGGGTTCCCCGTCCTCGACATCGGGATCTGCAAGGTGGGGGTCATGGTCTGTTTCGATTGGTTCTTCCCCGAGTCCATGCGGGCCCTCTCCCTGAACGGGGCGCAGGTCGTCTGTCACCCCGCAAACCTCGTGCTGCCCTACTGCCAGACCGCCATGGTCACCCGCTGCCTGGAGAACCGGGTATTCGCCGTCACGGCGAACCGGACGGGGACGGAAGACCGGGGGGGCAAGAGCCTCCACTACACGGGGAAAAGCCAGATCACCGACACGGCCGGAAACGTCCTGTCCAGGGCCGGTGAAGACGAGGAGTGCGTGGGCATCGTGGACATCGAACCTGAAAAGGCCCTCGACAAACAGCTCAACCCCTACAACAACCTCTTCGGGGACCGGAGACCCTCCTTCTATCGGGATATCTGCGGAGTGCCTCCATCCGTCGAGGGAACAACGACGAAGCGGGATTGATTGTGAAGTTAGGAAGCTAGGAAGTTATGAAGTTAGGATCATGGGAAGGGAAGACATCATGCCCTTGAGGCTGTCCGAACTTCCTAACTTCCTATCTTCTTAACTTCTGCCTTTGTCCGGGGGCAGTCTGACATCGACGAACTTCCGGTAGCCGATTGCGCTGAACTGGTCCTGGATCCTGGACCCCAGGGTCGATTCGGTCGTGTCGTCGGGCAGGGGGGATTCGACAACCAGCTTGCCGTGCCTCGAGAAGCTCTGCCGGACCACCAGGTCGGCAAGGTCGATCACCGCCAGGGGCGACAGCGACCGGTGCAGGAAGGAAAAGTGGGTGTGCAGGAGGGTCTCCTCGAGGTAGTCGGGAAGCTCGTACTTCCTGAGAAGGGCGAGGCCCAGCAGGGGGTGCCAGGCGGAGAGAAAACCCTCGTCCAGAGAGGTTTTCGAGCGGATCTCGTAGAGAACGGCGGGAATCCGGCCGATCTCGATGAGCAGCGACCCCATCTCCACGCGTTCCACCGCCGTGCTCTTGAACCCCAGCTCCTCCGCGAGGATCCGTCCAAGAATGGCCCGCGAGAAGCTGCGGCCGGCCAGGGATTCCAGGGAGGGGTCGAGCAGGAAGAGGGCCATGGCGAGGATGTAGATCTTGGAGGGTTTCATCCCCATTCTCAAGACCACTTTCGTGAAGCTGCCGGCATCGCCCGGCTTGACCTTGCCGAAGAGAACCACGGAATTGGCCCGGCCCATCATGCGGGAGACGATCTGCTCCTTGATCTTGAACTTGAGCTGTTCGATCTCGTGCTGATGGGCGTCCTCGTTGTCCAGGACGAGGAGGACGGAGGGGTCAAAGCCGAGGTTGAGGGTTTCGATGACCGTATCGTGAATGTCCGACAGCAGCGCCAGTTCGGGCCCCGGGATCTCCCGTTTCAGCTCCGCCGCCAGGCTTTCCATGGTGCCGCTCATAGCGCCGACCTCATGCCCCCGGGACGGCATCCGCCGATCGGGGCCTTGCTTGCACGATGACCTGACCACCGGCGACCGCGAGGCGAGCAGGGCGCAGGAGAGGTTTCGGTTCCGCTGCAGGTCGAGGCCGGAAAGAGAGCGAGAAGAATGATTCCGTGTTCCGCGTGAGCTCCGGTACCGGGGTCCGCCATGCCGATGGTCAGGTCATTCACGACAAGGTTACACACCGATGATGAAGCAATAACCATACCATGATCGGCCGAGGCACGGCCGCGGGACCGTCGTAACCGGTCGAATTCGCTTGACAGTTCCCGCAAGGGGATCTGTCCGGGGTCATCGCTGTCCCATTGAGGGCGAGGCGCTCCGGGGTGGCGGCCCCGAAGGGCATACCCTTTTTTCGACAGGCGAAGCAATGGCGAGACAGATCATCAAGCGCTCCAGGAAGACGGGGATGCCCCCCGGCAGCCTCGTCCACATCGGAAGGGAGCGGACGGAGAAGAGCCGGGTCTCCTTGGTCGATTATGCGGAAGGCCACTTCGAGGAGCGGGCGGTTCCGTCCGTCGACGAGCTGGCACCGTACATCGGCAAGCCGAGCGTCACGTGGATCGACGTCGTCGGGATTCACGAGCCCGATCTCATCGGAGAGGTCGGCCGCTGTTTCGGCATCCATCCGCTGCTGATGGAAGACATCATGAACACGACGCAGCGGCCGAAGATCGACGACCTGGGGAAGTACATCTGCGTGATCCTCAAGGTGATCGCCTTCGACGAGCAGGCAAGGGAGCTCCGGTTCGAGCAACTGAGCCTCGTGTTCAGCGACGACGTCGTCCTGTCCTTCCAGGAGTCCGAGAGCGGGATCTTCAAGCAGCTCCGCGAGCGGATTCGAAACGACCTCGGGCGGATCCGCAGGATGGGAACGGACTATCTGGTCTACAGCCTCATGGACGCCGTGGTGGACCACTACTTCGTCGTGATGGAGAAAATGGGGGAGAAGATCGACGACCTGGAAGACGAGGTCGTGGCGAACCCGAGGCGCGAGACCCTACGGAGCGTCCAGCGGATCCGGGACGAGATCCTGCTGGTGCGGCGAAGCGTCTGGCCGTTGCGGGAGGTGGTTTCCCTGCTCGAGAGGGCCGAGTCCCCCCTCATCGACAAGACCTCGGCCATCTACTTCCGCGACGTCTACGAGCACACGATCCAGGTGATGGACACCGTGGACACCTACCGGGACATCCTTTCGGGGATGTTCGACATCTACCTCTCGAGCGTGAGCAACCGCCTCAACGAGGTCATGAAGGTGCTCACGATCATCGCCACCGTCTTCATGCCCCTCACGTTCCTCGCGGGCGTCTACGGCATGAACTTCGAGTACATGCCGGAACTCAAATGGCGGTACGGCTATTTCCTGATCTGGGGGGTGATGATCGTCATCGCCCTTGCGATGCTGGCGTGTTTTCGAAAGAGGAAATGGATCTGAGGCGCGGCGGGGCGGAAAGTTCCTCGACGGCGGCAAGCAGCAGCGCCGTGTCCACGGGCTTGGCGAACGTCCGGTCGGCGCCGGAGAGCGCCGCCGCCCTCATGCCGCTCAACGGCCCGATCCGCCCGCCCCCCGAGATCGCGATGATCTTCACGGCGGGGTCGGACCTGCGGAACTCCGCGAGGGTCCCGAGCCCCTTCTCCCCGGGGGTGAGGATGCCCGTGATCACGAGATCGACCGGGTGTCTCCGGTGCAGCCGGAGCGCCTGGGCGCCGTCCTCCGCCGTTTCCACGTCGTAGCGGGCCCTGCGCATGAGCCGCTCCAGCATGTCCCGCACGAGGTAGTCGTCGTCGAGGATCAGGATGCGCGTCATGCGGCCGTCCTCCCGCCGTCCGCGTCGAGTACGGTGCGGATTTCCCGGGCCACGTCGCCCATGAAGAGGGGCTTCATCAGGAAGCGGCGGATGCCCATCCTCAGGGCCTGCTCCTCGTTGATCAGTTCGCTGTAGCCCGTGCAGAGGATGATGGGCGTGCCGGGCCTGAAACGCAGGATCTCGCGGGCCAGCTCGGCGCCGGTCATGTCCGGCATGGTCATGTCGGTGATGACGATGTCGAAGCTCTCGGGGTTTTCGCGGAAGAGGCGCAACGCATGGCGGCTCTCGCGGACGGTGGTGACACGGTACCCCAGCGCGGAGAGCACCTGTTCCATCACTTCCACCAGGTGTCCCTCGTCGTCGACGAACAGCACATGTTCCGAGCCCCGGGGGATCGGCGCCGCCGGTGTCTCCGGCTCCAGCCCCCGGTCGGCGGCGGAAGGAAGGTAGATCTCGAACGCGCTTCCCCGGCCGGGCGTGCTGTCGACGCGGACGGCGCCGCCGAGAGCCTTCACGATGCCGTAGACGACCGACAGGCCAAGCCCGGTGCCCTCCCCGGGGGCCTTCGTGGTGAAGAAGGGGTCGAAGATGCGGTCGATGTGGGCCGGCTCGATGCCGTGTCCCGTGTCGCTCACGGTCAGCCGCAGGAAACCCGCCGCACGGGCGCCTTCCCCCCCCGGCACGAGCCCCGGCGGGGGCGACGCGTTGTCGATCCGGATGGCCAGCCGTCCGCCCGAGGCGCGCATGGCATGGGCCGCGTTGGTGCAGAGATTCATGAGAACCTGGTGGATCTGCGTGGCGTCGGCCAGGATCACGCTGTTCGCGGCCGGGACATCGAGGTGCAGGTCGATCGTGACGGGCAGGGAGGAGCGGAGGAACTTCACGGCCTCCTTCGCCAGCGGGACGACGTCGAGGGGTCTGCGTTCCTGTTCGACCTGCCGGCTGAACGCGAGGATCCGGCTCACGAGGGTCTTCGCGCGGTTGCAGGCGCTGAGGATCTGCGAGAGGTTCCAGCGGCTCTCGTCGTCGGCCGCGTCCTGCAGGCACAGCTCGGCGTAGCCGATCACGGCGAAGAGGATGTTGTTGAAGTCGTGGGCGATGCCGCCCGCCAGGGTGCCCACGGCTTCCATCTTCTGGGCCTGCCGAAGCTGCAGCTCCAGCAGCGCCTTCTGCGCTTCGGCATGTTTCCGATCTGCGATGTCCCGGGTGACGCCGATGATGGAAAGCGGCGCGCCGTCCTCGCCCCGGATGACCTGCGCCGACACCTCGTACCAGCCCGTGGAACCGTCCTTCCTGTATACTTCCAGCTCGGTCGTGACGGCGCGGGGCTTGCCGTTTCGGGCAGGGCCGGCTCCCCCTGCCTCCTCGCCGAGCAGTCGTTTCACCGTTTCGAGGGCGGTCGGCGTGAGAAAGTTCTGAAGCGGCATGGACATCCATTCCGAAGGGGTCCACCCGAAGACCCGCTCCGACGAGGGGCTGACGTACGTGAAGGCGAGGTTCATGTCCGCCGTCCAGATGACGTCCGTGACGTTTTCCGCCAGCAGGCGGTACTTCGCCTCGCTTTCCCGCAGCTTCTCCTGGTCCTCGACCTGCTTCGAGATGTCGTGGATGGTCGTGAGGATGACCTCCCGGTCACCCAGCCGGATCCGGTCCGCGGACCAGAGCGCAGGGGCAACCTTTCCGGCCCGGGTCCGGAAGTGGGCAAGCCCGTCCCGTAAAGACCCGTCTTTGCGCAGCTGCGCGATCAGGCGGTCCCGCTCTTCGGGCCGGGCCCAGAGCCCGATTTCCACGGATGTCCGACCGATGAGCTCCTCCCGGGAGTATCCCGACAGCTCGACGGCCCGATCGTTGACATCCAGGATCCGTCCCTCCTCGAGGGTCGCGATGGTCATGGGGATGGGGTTGGACTGGAAGACCTTCATGAAACGTTCTTCGCTTGCCCGCAGGGCTTCCTCGGCCTCCTTGCGTGCCTGGATGTCCTCGTGGGTCCCCTCGTAATGCGTGATCCGCCCCCGCCGGTCGCGAACCGCCCGCGCGTTGACGGAGACCCAGAAGACGCTGCCGTCCTTGCGGTAGGTCCGGTGCTCGAAATTCCGGACGAAGCCCTGCGACTCGACGGCCCGAATGAAGAGGTCTCTCTCGGCGGGGTCCACGTAGTGCTGGGAGGCGATGTCGGTGATCGATACGATCATCTCCTCGGGGGAGTCGAAACCGCACATCTTCGCCGTTGCGGGGTTGACACGGAGAAAGCGGCCCTCCAGCGTGCTCTGGAAGATGCCCATGACGGCGTTTTCGAAGAGGGCCCGGTATTTCTCCTCGCTCCTCCGGAGCTCGTCCCGGGCCTTCATCTGCTCGGTGACGTCCAGGGCCGTGAAGACGACGCCTGCCGAAAGGTCGCCGGGATCGATCGGGGTCGAGCTCAGGAGAATGTCGACCAGCCGGCGGTCCTTGCTCTGCCAGACCGTCACGATGCTGCCCGTGCCCTTGCTGCGGACGTCGGCGTTCTGGATCCGGCCGACGCGGTCGAATTCCTCGTCGCTGGGGTACAGGATGCGGGCGCTCTTGCCCTTGAGCTCCTCGGGCGTGTACCCTGTGATGCCGCTGATCTGTCCGTTGGTCCACTCGATGATGCGGTTCTTTACGACCCCGATGCCGGTCGGGGCGGCCTGAAGGATGCTCCTCAGGAGGCCTTCGCCCCGGAGGGTCGCGTCGGGATCGAAGGGTCCGCCCGACAGGGGGGATGCCGCGGGGCTTTCGCCCGCGGGCATGCCGGCAGGCGTGCGTTCCCGCTCTGTTTTCGGCTCGGCGGCTTTCCGCCCGTGGCTTCTGTTCATCGTACCGATCCCGGTCAGGATTGACGCCGTTGCAGCGGACAGGCGCCCGGCGGTCCGCTGCAGCCTCGCCTGCGCAAGGGCCGCGGGGGGCAACGAAGACGCCGGTTTTCGACAGGAGGCGCGGGCACCCGCACCGTGGGATGCCGAAACGAAGAATCTTGCAAAAACGGTGCCTCGATCAAGGCGCGAACGCTCCCGCAGGGGCGGGCGTCAGGCGAGCTTGAAGAAGGCCGGCAGGTAGGTCGAAAGGGCGGGGAAATAAATCAGGATTCCCAGCGCGAGCAGCATGGCGAGGATGAAGGGGACGATCGCCCGGGAGAGTTCCTCGAGGCGGATCTGTGCGAGGTTGCAGACGACGTAGAGGTTCACCGCCACGGGCGGGGTGAGCTGACCGATGGCGAGGTTCACGGTCATGACGACGCCGAACCAGATCGGGTCCCACTGGAAGAGCTTGATGATCGGGATGAGAATGGGCAGGAAGATGTAGTAGATCGAGATGGCATCCATCAGCATGCCCGCCAGAAAGAGGATGACGTTGATCATGAGCAGGACGACCCACGGGTTCTGCGAGACGGTGAGCAGGTAGCCCGAGAACTTGTCCATCACGCCCAGGGTGGATCCCGTCCAGGAGTAAAGCCCCGCGAAGGCCACGATGATCATGATGACCGCGGAGGACAGCACGGCGTCGCGCAGCAGGTCGTAGAGATCCCGCACGTGAAGCTCCCGGTGGATCACCACACCGACGAAGAGACCGTAGAAGACTGCCACGACCGCCGCCTCGGTGGGGGTGAAGACCCCCCCGTACATCCCGCCCAGGATGATGAACGGGGCCGCGAGCCCCCACACGGCTTCCGTGAAGGCCTTCCAGATTTCGGAAGGCGTTCCCCAGCGTTCCCCCCGCCACCCGTTCTTCCAGGAGATCACGAAACAGGGCAGGATGAGGAAGAGCCCCACGAGGAGCCCGGGGATCGCTCCCGCGGCGAACAGCGCCGAGATGGAGGTCCCCGTGATGACCCCGTACAGGATCAGGGCGATGCTCGGCGGGACGATGATCGCGAGCGAGCCGGAGGACGCGACGAGCGCCGCCGTGAAGGGTTTCGCGTACCCCTTCGCCGCCATGGCGGCGATCAGGATCGTTCCCAGGGCGGCCGTATCGGCGGGGCCGGAGCCGGAAATGCCCGCGAAGATGAGACCCACCACGACCGTCACGATGGCCAGCCCCCCGGGGATCGGCCCCACCACGAGGCTGATCAGGTGGACGAGGCGCCGGGAGATCCCGCAGCGCTCCATGATCAGGCCGGCCAGGATGAAGAAGGGGATGGCCAGGAGCTGGAACTTGGCGATCCCGGCGTAGAAGTTGGGCGAGATCCCCTGGATTCCCAGGTCGAAGGCCCAGATGAGCAGGCAGGCCACCGCCGCCAGCGACGTCGCGACGGGAACGCCGAGCACGAGGGCCGCGATGAAGATGCCGAAGAGCAGTGCCGACTCCATCAGGCCCTCTCCCGGAGTTTTGAGACGGTCGCCTCGATCACCCGCAGGACGATGAAGATGCAGCCCACGGGGATGGCGAGCGTGTACCACCACTGGGGGATGGCCAGGGCCTCCGTCGTGATCGACATCTCGATTTCATCCCGGATGTGGACGAGGCTGAAGCGGAACAGGACCGCGCAGACCAGGAGCATGAGCGCGCCGGAAAGGGCGGCGACGGCCTTGCGCAAGGGAGCGGGCAGCCTCTCGGCGAGGAAGGTGAACCCGAGGTGCAGCCCCCGTTTGAAGCAGGCGGCGCCCCCGAGCATGGTGACCCACACCAGGAGCGCCACCTCGATCTCTTCCGTGAAGGCGAAGGAGTAATGAATGAAATAGCGGGTGAGCACGTTCGTGAAGGCGAGGATGCCCATGACGGTGAGCAGAACGACCGAAACGGCTTCCTCGACATGTTGCGCGAACGCTCTCACCCCTCCGTTCCCCCGCTTGCCCTACTTCTTCTTCGGGGCCGGTTTCTTCGCCGGTGCCGCCGCCCCTGCGACGGCCTGCTCGGCCGCCTTGACCAGGTCCGCCCCGATCTCCTGGGCCCACTTGTCGTAAACGGCCTTCGTCCTGGCCTTGAAGGGCTTGATCTGGTCGGCCGTGAGCACTGTCACGTCCATGCCGTTTTTCCTGAGCTCGTCGATGGAGGAGGTGCTGCCCAGCAGCCCCTTGCGCGCCTCGGCCTTCTGCCAGGCCGTCGCCTCGAGGGCCGCCCTGCGGAGGATCTCCTGGTCCTTCTTGTCAAAGGTCTTCCAGGTCTCGTTGCTGGCCAGGAGGATCAGGGGGTCGATCACGTAGTGCCAGAAAGTGCAGTACTTGTGGACCGTCCAGAGCTTGTAGGGAATGATGATCCCCGTGACGGGGTTCTCCTGCCCGTCGACGGTGCCGGACTGGAAGGCGGTGAGAGCCTCGCCCCAGTTCATCGAGACCGGGTTTGCACCCAGGGCCTTGAAGGTGTCGATGAAGATGGGCGAGCCGACGACGCGGATCTTCAGCCCTTCGAGGTCCTCGGGCTTCTTGATTGCGCGCCTGCTGTTGGTGATCTCGCGGAACCCGTTCTCCCCCCAGCCCAGGGCCAGGGCCCCCTTCGCGTCGAGGGCCTCATAGATCTTCCTGCCCACGGGGCCGTTCTCGATGGCATCGAGGGCCCTGTAGTCGGGGATCAGGAAGGGAAGGGAGAAGAGATTGAGCTCCTTGACCGTCGTGGACCAGTTGATCGTGGAGCCCAGGGCGAAGTCCGCCACCCCCTGCTTGATCAGCATGAACTCGTTGGTCTGCTTGCCGGCATAGAGCTGGCCGCTGTAGTAGACCTTGATGTTGATTTTGCCGCCCGTGCGTTCCTTCACGAGATCCGCAAACTTCTGACCCCCTTGCCCCCAGGCCGTCGTGGGTCCCACGACGATGCTCATCTTGTACTCGGGTTTGTAGTTCGCCGCCGATGCCGTCGCCGCCGATCCGAGGGCGAACAGCGCAACTGTGATGACTCCAACCCAGCGTTTCATGATGCCTCCTCCTTTCGTGGAAAAACCGTCCCCGCGTTCATGGCGGGGGGATTGTCTCCCTCCGGCTCAGGCGTCCCGCCCGTTGCCGCCCGGGATCGAGATGCGCAGCGTGCCGCCGCGCCCGAAGATGTCGTGCAGGTGGATGTAGCCCTTGAGCCGGTTGTTCCTGCCCGTGACCACGAGGGTCGTGATCTCTAGGGTCTCCATCGTCTCCACGGTCTTCGCGAGGGTGGCGTTCTCGTCGATCGTGCGGGGCGTCTTCGTCATGATCTCGTCGACGGGGACGGCGTCGAAGCGCACCCCGCGTTTCACGCATCGCCGCACGTCGCCGTCGGTCAGGATCCCCTTCAGGCGGTCCTTCCGGTCCGTGACGAGCACGAAGCCCAGGTTTCGCCGGTCGATTTCGTCGACGGCCTCCAGCGCGGGCGAGCCCGCGTAGACGCGGGGGATCCTCTCGCCCGTGATCATCGCCTCCTTCACCCGGTGCATGAGCCGCTGGCCCAGGGTCCCGCCCGGGTGGAACTTGAGGAAGTCCTTTTCGCCGAAATTGCGCTTGTCCGTCAGCGCCACGGCCAGGGCGTCGCCCATGGCGAGCGCGGCCGTGGTGCTCGAGGTGGGCGCAAGGCCGAAGGGGCAGGCCTCGCGGGCCACCCCCACGTCGATGACGATGTCGCTCGCCTTGCCGAGGGTCGAGCGGGGGTTGCCCGTCAGGGCGATGAGCGGCAGCCCGATCGGGCCGATCCGCGCGACCAGCTCGTTGAGCTCGGCCGTTTCCCCGCTGTTGGAGATGGCGATGAGCACGTCGCCCTTCGTGACGATACCCAGGTCCCCGTGCATCCCCTCGACGGGGTGCAGGAAGATGGCCGGCGTGCCCGTGCTCGTGAAGGTGGCGACGATCTTGCGGCCGATGAGGCCCGACTTGCCGATCCCGGACACGATGACGCGCCCCTTGGCCCTGTAGATCGTGTCGACGGCCTTCGCGAAGTTCTGATCGAGCTTGGGGATGAGCCCCAGGATGCACTCGGCCTCGATTTTCAGAACCTCGCGGGCCTGCTCGAGGGCGTCGCCGCCCGTTTTCGCCTTTTTCATCCGATGCTCCGCAAACTCCGGTACGGTTTTGTATGCAGGGTCTCCTGACTATCAAATCTTGGCCCCGAAAACAAGGTTCATTTTGGGGCAAATCAAATATGGAATCGAGGGGTTGTTGGTTGTGCCGGCAGAGAAATGATTTTGTCGGCGAAAATCTGACCTCCCTTGCAAAACCATTTCGCCGCCCTCATGGGTACCGGTTGCTTGCGGATGAAGCCTTGAAACTTCAGGGCCGGTGGGTTACGTTCCGGGGGAAGGTCTGGTTCGCGAAGAGGTGTGCGGGATGGAAATCAAGAATTACGTGCTGAGCTTTCCCACGACGGCGAAGACGGATCTCATCGACATCACGCGGGAGGTCTCGCAGAGGATCCGCGAGTCGGGCATCGCCGAGGGCAGCGTGCTCGTCTTCGTGCCGGGCTCGACGGCGGCCCTGACGACCATCGAGTACGAAAGCGGCGTCGTCGAGGACCTGCGCGAGGCGATCGAGCGTCTCGCCCCGGAGGGGGTGCGCTACCGGCACGATGCGCGGTGGGGGGACGGCAACGGCTACTCCCACGTGCGGGCGGCCCTCCTGGGGCCGTCCCTCGCAATCCCCGTCATCGAGGGCCGGCCCGTGCTGGGCACGTGGCAGCAGGTGATCCTCTGCGATTTCGACAATCGGCCGCGGAAGCGGCAGGTCGTGATACAGGTGACAGGCAACAGGTAACAGACATCCCCTTCCGATTCATTTCCTGTCACCTGACACCTGTCACCTGCAACCTCGATCGGCCAGAAAGAGGGTTGACCGTCGACAGGCAAGTCGTATCTTCGAAGGGGTTGATGGGGAATGCGTCTACTGATACGCGGCGGCAGCATCGCGGCAGGCGCCGGCGCGGCAAGGGGGTACCCGGACATCCTCCGCGATCTCTACGCTCCGCGCGGGGTGGAGGTCGTCAACCGCTCGAGGCCCGGGGAGACCTCGTTCGACGGGGTCGAGACCTTCACCCGGGACGTGGAGCCGTTTCGCCCCGACATCCTGATCGTCCACTTCGGCGTCGATGACGCCTTCTCGGCGGTCTACCGCTCCGAGTTCAAGGAGAACCTCGTCCGCATCGTCGGGATGGCCCGCCGGAGGCTC
>MVQS01000133.1 GCA_002067855.1 Syntrophaceae bacterium PtaB.Bin038 | reverse complement strand
CGACGAGCTGCGGGCGAGGGACTGGCAGCCGCGCTCGGCGCGCAACAAGGACGCCCGGATCGAGAAGGCGATGCTGGCCCTCCAGCAGCAGCTCGGCCGGCCCCCCGACGAGGCGGAGGTGGCCGAGTACATGGACCTGTCCCTCGAGGACTACTACCAGCTCCTCGACGAGGCCTCCGGCGTGTCGCTGCTTTCGAGCGAGGATTTGCCGCCCGACTACTGCGAGAAGTACGCGACCTACGACGTGCTCGAGAAAATGGACCAGGGCAGCCCCCTGTCGATCCTGGCCCGCGGCGAGGTGAAGAAGATCCTCAAGGATGCCATCGAGGCGCTCCCGGACAAGGAGAAGGTGGTGCTGTCGCTGTACTACTACGAGGAACTTACCATGAAGGAGATCGGCTGCGTCCTCAACCTCACCGAGTCGCGGGTCTGCCAGCTCCACTCCCAGGCCGTCCTGCGCCTTCGGGGCAGGGTGAGGGAGCTCCGGTAAACGGGCAAGGCCATGGCGCGGAGAGTCGAACTCGATCTGCTGGAAATCGACGGGGCGGCGCAAACCCCGAAGACGGAGACCGCCGGGGGCGGCGCCGAAGCGGGGCTTTCCCCGCCGGCAAGCTCGTCGCCGCTGTCCCGGCTGCCGGCATGGCTGCGGAAAATCCTCTCCCGGCTCCCGGCGGCTCCCGGCGGCCGGCCGGCGCTCCTGAACTGGAAGGTGATCGCCGCGGGCCTTGCGGCCGCCGTTTTCCTGTCGGGCGCCGTCGCCTCCTTCCTGGCCGTCCGGCACCAGGAAGCCGAGCGGGCCGCGGCCGGTGAACAGGCCCGGGCCGTCGCGGCCGTCCGGGCCGTCCGGGAGGCCGAGTTCCCCGGTTTCAGCATCGACATCAAGGACGCCGGGGGCCGTTACCGTTTTCTCCAGTGCGATGTGACGATCGAGTTCCACGAGGTCGTGGAACTCTCGGAGGACCGCAAGGTGGAGATCCGCAGGGCGATCTACCTGGCGGCAAAGAAGAAGGGCCCCGAGTGGATCGCAGGCCCCGACTCGGGCAGGAGGTTCAAGAACGACGTGCGGGAGCAACTGCGCGGCCTCCTGGGGGAAGGGGCCCTGAAGGACGTCTACGTGACGCGGTATGTGCTGATCTAGGAACAGGGTCCAGGGGACAAGAAGGGGACAGGGAGAGGAAAATGAAGAAGTCATGGATTGTTGCCTGTTCCGCGGTTGCCATCCTGCTCCTTGCCGGGGCGGCCGTCGCCCTCACGCCGGAGGAGGTCGTCAAGCTCAGGAAGGCGGGTGTCAGCGACGAGACCATCCGGCTCATGATCGAACAGGAATGTGCGGGCCGGCAGGCGAACCCGTCGGACCAGATCGGGGTCCGCGAGGTGAGGGATGCCGACGGCAAGGCGTCGGTCGTGCATTCGACGGGCGCCCCCACCGCGGGCACGCAGAGCGAGTCGGAACAGGAAAAGGTCGACAAGGCATGGAAAATGCTACAGAACCAAAATGTGATCATCGACGGCCGGAGGCGGTGAGCGCCCGCCGGGGCCGCGAAGGGCAAGAGTTTCCGGCCCCGCGGAATCCCTTGAGCTTTTCGATTCGATGGTTTAGTCTTTCCGGCGGGCCCGGGGCCCGTCGATAACCGGAGAAAGAGAACATGATCAAATCCAGGGACGTCAAGGAAACGAGGGAAGCAGACGTGTACCGGCTTCTGGAGAGGGAGTTCGAGGGCACGTTCATCGAGGAGCTGATCCCGGGGATCCTGCACAACTTCGCCAATCCCCTCAACGGGATCATCGGCCGCACGCGGCTGCTCCAGAGACGGCTCGAGGAAGCCATCCGCAAGACCCGGGAGGTCTACCCGGACGCGGAGAGCACCCTGGGGGAGGATCACGCAAGGCTCCTGAAGGACATCGAACTCATCACCCACGAGTCGGACCGGCTCTTCGACCTCTTCAAGCACGTCTCGGGGAAGTTTTACGCCATCGGCGACCGCAACCTCCAGCAGGTGAACCTCTCGGAGCTCGTGGAGAACGAGATCCGGTTCTTCGACTTCTACCTGGACTTCAAGCACAACGTGAAGAAGATCATGGACCTCGACGGGGACCTGCACGACGTGGCCGGCTCCCCCGCCGATTACTCCATGTTCATCTCCACCTGGGTGCGCTACGCCATGGAGTCCATGGCCGAGAGCCCCGTGAAGGAGTTCTTTGTGTCCACGACCCGCCGCAACGGCCGGGTCGCCCTCAAGTTCCAGGACACGGGTCGCCCCATGCCGCCCGAGCTGAAGGAGGCGATCCTGAAGGGCCGACCAGGCCCGGACGTCAAGGACGAAAGGGCCTCGAGGCTCCTGCTGGCCGTCTCCCTGTTGCGCAAGTACGACGTGCAGTTCGACATCGCGCACGAGGCGGGCATCAACATCTTCTCGCTGGAGATCCCCTGCCAGTCGGCCGGGATGCGAAGGAAGGCGGCGAGGAGGTAAGGCGCGGCGGAATTAAAGATTCCGTCCCGATCCGTCGATTGCATGAACAGGGACGCCGGGAATCTCTTCCCGGTGCGCCGAGGGTCCGCAAGGGCCGCTTCCCGCGGGACACCCGCAGGGAAGGGGAGATCCGGTCATGCTGAGGGCGGTCGATGTGCAGCAGATCCTGCTGCAGACCACGTCGGTGGAGCGAATCCAGCAGACGCAGCAGCAGCAGTCCGACCTGCAGCAGCGCTACGTGGCCGTGCACAACAGCGAGGAGAAGAAGCTGCTCAAAGAGAAGGTGAAGGAATCGGACGAGACGGAAAAGGCCCGGATCCAGCGCGAGGAGGAACGGGAGCGGAAGCGCGGAGCGGCCCGGGAGCTCAGGCGGGCGGACGGAAAACCCCACCTTCCCCCCGGGGAGGATGATCCCCCCGAGGACGGCCAGGGAGGCCGGATCAACATCCGGGTCTGATCAAAGAGGAAGCTTTGAAGGGTGGAGATTGAGAATGTAGGATCCGCCCGAAGCAGTGCGTACACCCCCCGTTCTCCCGACTTCCCTGCTTCCGAGTTTCGGACGTTCGTCATCGAGTCGACGTGAGGCCGTCGCGACGGGAACCAGGCCATGGGCATCATGGACATCGAGCCGAGAGTCTTTTTCGCCATCCAGGTACTGGCCGACGTGGTGCTCTGCGTGGCCGTCGTCTTCATCCTCGGGAGAGTCAACCGCGAGCTGAAACGGAAGTCGACGGGGATTGACCCCGCGAGCCTTGCGGAACTCAAGCGGGTGATCGACGATTCCCAGAGAGCGACGACGTCGCTGCTCGGGGCCATGGAGGAAAGCAAGAAGGCCCTCCGGGACATCTCCCGCTCCATCGACGAGAAGGAGGCCCGCCTCCGCGATCTCATGGAGACGGCATCCGCCCGGATCGATGAACTCGACGAAGCCGATGCCGGCGCGAAGGGTGCCCGCCGGGAAGACGGCAACGAAGATGTGATCCGGCTTGCCGGGCAGGGCTTCACCCCCGCGGAGATAGCGGGCACCCTCGGGCTCACCGAGGGGGAGATCCGTCTCATCCTGGACCTGGCCCGCCGCCGGGTTGAAAGCCGCTGATGCCGCCCGCCGTCCGTTTCCCCCCCGCGACCGTCCCTCCCTCCGCAGAGACGATGCAAATCCGTCTGAGCCGTCCCCCTCCGGGGATTTCTCCGGGACAGACCCTCGAGATCCGCGTGCTGGAGAGGATTCCCGACGGACGGTTCCTCATCGACGCCGGCTCCGCCCGCCTGACCGCGGAGACGCAGCACGCGCTGCAGCCCGGGCAGACCCTGGAGATGAGGGTGGAGAGCCTCCGCCCGCGGGTCGTGCTCTCCGTCCTTCCTTCACCGGCGGAGCGGCTCGTCGCGGAGCACCTTCGGGGCTTCCGGTCGAACCCCGCCGCGCTGGCTCGAGCCCTGGCCGATCTTGCCGGGGTTCCCGGCCGCGCCGGCGCCGGCGACCTCCCGGCGGCCGAGGGGCGCGATTCCCTGGCCGCCGTCCTCGAGGCGCTCCGGGCGGCCCTGCCGGGCCGCGAGCGGATTGCCCAGGGGCTTTCGCTGCCGGACTTCGCCCGGGCGCTCGGCCTGTTCACGGAACGCGATCTGAAGAAGGTTCTGGACGGACCCGGCGAAAAACGGCTCTCCCCGACCGTGAACCTGAAGTCCTGCCTGATGCGGGTCATCCGGGAGACCGCGCCCGAGAGCGTCGGGATCATCCGCGAATGGGCCCCGGCCCTGGAGAAGGCCGTGCGTGCGATCGAAACCCTCCAGGTCCTCAACGTTCACCTGCAGGAAAACGAAGGCAGGCTCTTTCTCCAGGTTCCCCTGCTGTTCGCCGGTCTCGCGGGGAAGGCGGACATCCTCATCCGCAGGGAGGGAAAGGGCCCCGGGACGGATTGCCGCAGTGGGACCTTTCGGGTGCTCCTTGCCCTCGACATGGACGCCCTGGGCGATGTGACGGCGCAGGCGCACTTCAGCGGCAACACGGTGACATGCAGCGTGCACTGCGAAAGGGAGGAGACGGCGGCCTTCGTCTCCGGACTGCTCCCTTCGCTGGAGGCCGGTCTGACCCGGGCCGGGTACCGGGTGGGAAGCCTGGGTGCCCACGCGGACAGGCGGGTCCGGGAAACGATGGAAGCGCGTCTGCGGGAGGACATCTGCGGGGACGGACCGGCGCTGAGCGTGTTCGCATAGGAAAAGGCGTGAGGCGCAGGGCAAAAGGCGAAAGGCACATGAGGAAAAAGGCACCCTCGATGAGGGAGACGAAGCAGGAGAGCCGGAAGAGGGCGGCGGCGATCCGCTACGATGCCGAACGGGACGAAGCCCCGCGCCTCACGGCAAAGGGCGGCGGGCACGTGGCCGAGAGGATCATCGAACTGGCCCGCCGCCACGACATCCCCGTGCGCGAGGACAAGGCTCTCGTCGAGGTCCTGAGCCGGCTGGACATCGACCGGCAGATCCCGCCCGAGCTATACCGGGCCGTGGCGGAGATCCTCGCCTTCGTCTACTCGGCCAACGAGCAGTACCGGGCAAAACAGGGTCCGAAACAAAGGGAACCGGGTACAGGGAAAGACGGTCCTATAAATCACGTCGTTGGAAGTCAGTCAACCACCATCCCATCAATCTGATTTTCTCCCGGTAAGGAAAAGAAGGGGAAACCATTCCAGAGAGGCAATATTTTCCCTCTCAGCCCAAAATTTCCCGCCCCTGTTCGCAAACACCGGGTCTTCATCTGTTCGGACCGCGGATCCGGCGAAGCCCGTTTCCGTACTAAATCACATAAATTCCATTGGTTGTCTTTTCTTGTCCCTCTCCTCCCTGATGCCTTGAGCCCAACGCCTCATGCCTGTCTCTGATGGCACAACCGTTGCCTTCTATGGGGTCGACACCACGAGGAGCGGAAACGATTGCCATGATGTACGGCGTGAACACGGCGGTCAGCGCGGCCGTCAAGAAGCTTTCCCAGCACGACTACGTGACCCACAACCTGGCCAATGCCAACACGCCGGGGTACAAGGCCGAGCGCCTCATCTTCGTGCGCAGGCCCGAAACGGATCCCATGGCCGAGGACAGCTTCAGCCACGACCCCGTCGTCCTCATCGACCACTCGCCGGGAACCCTGCAGAAGACCGGCAACCCTCTCGACGTGGCCATCCAGGGCGAAGGCTACTTCGTCATCGAGACGAAGGACGGCGAGCGCTACACGCGCAACGGCAGCTTCACCCTCAACCAGAACGGCGAGCTCATCACCCTGTCCGGCGACGCCGTGCTGGGTGAGGGCGGCCGGATCACGATTTCCGGAAAGAAGATCGAAATCTCCAACACGGGGGCCGTCAGCGCCGACGGCAGCGAGGTGGGCAGGCTCAAGATCGTCGATTTCAAGAAGAGAGATGCGCTCGTGAAGCGGGGGGCGGGCCTTTTCGAGGCCTCCGCCAAGGCCGAGCAGGCCGCGCTGGAAAACCCGGAGGTCCGCGCGGGCTACCTCGAGACCTCCAACGTCCAGGCCGTGAAGGAGATGATCGAGATGATCGACATCCAGCGCTCCTTCGAGGCCTACCTGAAGATCATGCAGACGATGAGCGAGCAGGACCGCCTGGCCACGAGCCGGCTCGCGAAACTGGCGTAAGCACAGGCATCAGGCAACGGGTGAGATGAATTTGTCGAGCCTCATGTGCCTTGAGCCCCTGGCCTTGAGCCCACAGCCAAATCCGGAGGATTCAAGATGATCAGATCATTGTACACGGCGGCAACGGGCATGCTGGCCCAGCAGATCAACCAGGACGTCGTCGCCAACAACCTGGCCAACGTCCAGACGCCCGGCTTCAAGAGCTCCCGGGCCGAGTTCCAGGACCTCATGTACCAGGTCAGCCGGCAGGCCGGCGTGGGCACCACGTCCGGCACGGCCCTGCCCCTGGGCATGGAAGTGGGCCTGGGCTCGAAGCTCACGTCGATCCAGAAGACCTTCACCCAGGGCGACTACCAGCAGACGGGCAACCGTTTCGACTGGGCCATCGAGGGAGACGGGTTCTTCCAGGTCGACGACGGCAACGGCAAGACCCTCTACACCCGGGCGGGCAGCTGGAAGATCAGCAAGGACCTCTACCTCGTGAATTCCGAGGGCCTCAAGCTCACGCCCGAGGTCACCGTGCCCGCGGGGACGGTCACCTTCACCATCGATGCGGGCGGCACCTGGACGGCCAAGGACAAGGCCGGCACGACCCTCTCGACGGGACGCCTGGAGCTGGCCAAGTTCGCCAACCCGGCGGGCCTCACGAACCTGGGCCGCAAC
>MVQS01000132.1 GCA_002067855.1 Syntrophaceae bacterium PtaB.Bin038 | reverse complement strand
GACCTCCGGTTTTTCGCTCAGGACGTAGAGCACGTGCGTCCCGCCGACGAACTTGTCGCCGTAGACGTTGGCATCCCCGCCCAGTTCCTTCACCCGCTTTTCGGCCGCCTTGAGCATCATGTCCTTGCGTCCGATCGTGAGGGCCCCCGTGGGGCAGGACAGCACGCAGGCCGGCTGCCTGCCTGCCTGAAGCCGTGTGTGGCAGAGGTCGCACTTGGTGATCCGGTCCTTCGCCCCGTCGTACCTGGGGACCTCGAAGGGGCAGGCCGCGACACAGTTCTTGCAGCCGATACAGAGGTCCTCTTTCAGCCCGACGGTGCCGAATTCCGTGTAGAAGAGAGCCCCCGACGGGCAGACCTTCACGCAGGCCGCATCGGTGCAGTGCATGCAGCCGTCCTTGCGGAAGAGCCATTTGAAATTCCCCTTCGAGTCCACGTGTTCCTGGAAGCGGATGAGCGTCCAGGTGTTCCACTGCAGGTCGGGGGGGTTCTGGTAGCTCCCGAAGTTGCGGGTCCTCTTCCCCGGCATTTCGTTCCACTGCTTGCACGCGACCTGGCAGCCGCGGCAGGCCGTGCATCTCGTCGTATCGATCAGCTTTACGATTTCCGTAGCCTGCATAGCCTCTCTCCTATAGCTTCGTCACGTTGACCATGAATGCCTTGTACTCGGGGCAGAACGTGTTGGCATCGCCGACGGTGGGCGTCAGGAAGTTCGTGCTGTCGCCTCCGTCCTTGGGGTGCAGCCAGCCGTAATTGAACGGGAGGCCGACCTGGTGGACCGTCTTGCCCTCGACCAGGAAGGGCCGGAAGCGTTTCGTGACCATGGCCACACACTCCACGTTGCCGCGCACGGAGGACACCCGGACCCTCTCACCGTTCTGGATGCCCTTTTCTTTCGCCAGGGGCTCGCCGATCTCGACGTAGAGCTCCGGCATCGCCTCCAGGAGCCAGGCCTGCCATCTCGTGAGGGCGCCCGAGCACCAGTGCTCCGTGCAGGAGTAGGTGGTGCAGACATAGGGGAATTTCGCATCAGCGTTGGCCACCTTGTCCAGGTCGCTGTTGAAGAACTTGATCGCAGGATTGATCAACTGGCCGGACAGGGGGTTCTTGCTGAGCGGGCCTTCCAGGGGCTCGTAGTGCTCCGGGAAGGGGCCTTCGGCCATCCCGGGGCCGAAGAGGGCGCCGAGGCCGTCGGGCTTCATGATGAAGGGGTATTTCCCCTTCTGTTTGTCCGCCTGGGGAGGCCAGGGCCCGTCGGGGACGTCGCCGACCCAGGTCTCGCCGGTCCACTCGAGCAGCTTCCGCTTCGGGTTGTAGGGCTTTCCGTTGAGATCGCAGGAGGCCCGGTTGTAGATGATCCGGCGGTTGACCGGCCAGGCGAAGGACCAGTTCGGGTAGAGGCCGAGGCCCGTCGGGTCGTCCTTGCCCCTCTTCATCATTTTGTTGTTGCCGGCGGCATCGAAGCTCCCGGCCATGATCCAGTTGCCGCTCGCCGTGGAGCCGTCGTCCGCGAGCATGTCGAAGGTGGGCACGAGCTGGCCCTTCTTGAATTCCGTCTTGGTGCCCTTGGCCTTGTCCTCGATGACCGTGTCCTTCAGGAAATGGCCGTTGATCTGCTTGGCCACCTTGAGGACATCGAACCGGCCCTTCGAATCCTTGTAGTCCCACTTCAGGTTCAGGATGGGGTCGGGGCACTTGCCGCCTTCCTTGGCGTAGAGGGCCCGGACGGCGTCCAGGATCTTGATCGTGATCTCGCCGACGGGGATCGCGTCGCCGGGGGCCTCGGCGGCCTTGTACTTCCACTGGACCCACCGGCCGCTGTTGCTCTGGCTGCCCTCCTTTTCCATGGACGCCGAGGCGGGCAGGAGGAAGACCTCCGTTTTGACCTTCGCGGGGTCTACGCCGGGGCCCTTCCAGAAGCAGTAGGTCTCGTTGTCGAAGATGTTCTCGCCGACGAGCCAGTCGAGGTTCTCGAGGGCCTTGCGGACCTTGGCCGTGTTGGGGGAGCTGACGGACGGGTCGGTGCCGACGGCGAAGAGGCCCTTGATCTTTCCCTTGTACATCTCGTCGAAGAGGTGCATCAGGGAATAGGCGGCGCCGTCGTCCATCTTGGGCAGCCAGGAATAACCGAAACCGTTTTCCTTTGTTGCCTTGTCGTGGAACATGGACTTGAGGAAGCTGACAAAAAACTTCGGGTAGTTCTGGTAGTAATTCGCCGACTGGGGGTCGCTGGACTTCGGCGTGCACTTCTCGATGTACTTGGTTAGTGTATCCTGCGAAGCGACCGGCATCTTCAGATACCCGGGCAGATTGCCGTACAGGATGCAGTGGTCCGTGGAGCCCTGGACGTTGGGCTCGCCGCGAAGGGCGTTCACGCCTCCGCCGCAGATGCCCATGTTGCCCAGCAGGAGCTGGATGATCGACATGGTCCGGATGATCTGGCTGCCCGTCGTGTGATGCGTCCACCCCAGGGCGTAACATACCGTCCCTGCCTTGTCTTTCACTCCCGTGGCGCTGTATTCCGCGTAGACCTTCGTCAGGTCTTCCTTGGAGACGCCCGTGATGCTCGACACCTTCTCCATGGTGTAGCGGGAGTAATGTTTTTTCAGGAGCTGGAAGACGCAGCGGGGGTGGGTGAGGGTCATGTCCCGCACGGGGATCCCCTTGGCGTCTTTCTCGAAGACCCACGTGTCCTTGCTGTACTTTCTTGCCTTCGAGTCGTAGCCCGAGAAGAGGCCGTCCTTGAAATAGAAATCCTCGCTCACGATGAAGGAGGCGTTCGTGTAGTTGACGACGTAATCGCGGAACTCCTTCTTGTTGGTCAGGATGTAGTGGATCATCCCGCCGAGGAAGGCGATGTCCGTCCCGGATCGCAGGGGGACATGGTAATCGCAGCGGGCCGACGTTCTCGTATAGCGGGGGTCGACGTGGATCAGCCGCGCCCCGTTTTGTTCCTTGGCCCTCAATATCCACTTGAAAGCGATGGGGTGGTGCTCAGCGGCGTTGCTCCCCATGATGAGGATGACATCGCTGTTCTTCAGATCGATGTAGTGGTTCGTCATCGAACCGCGCCCGAACGACTCTCCCAGAGCCGCTACCGAGGGGCTGTGTCAGACCCGGGCCTGGTGATCGATGTAAACGAGCCCCATCGACCGGCACGCCACGCTCATCAGCCAGCATTCTTCATTATCCACGTTGGAGCTGCCGAGATGGCCGATCGTCTCGCAGCGGTTGACAAGTTCGCCCTTCGCGTTGCGGGTGACAAAGCCCTTGTCGCGCGTGTCCTTCACGAGACGGGCGATTCGCTCGAGGGCCCAGTCCCAGTTCTTCTCCTCCCACCGGTCGCTCATGGGGGCCCGGTAGAGGACCTTGCGCAGCCGGTACTTGTTGGCCTCGGTCAGATCGAAGAATCCGGCTCCCTTGGCGCACAGCGACCCCTCGTTGATGGGGTGCTCGGGGTCCCCCTCGATGTTGAAGATTTTCCCCGTGTTGCGGTCGACGCTGCAGATCAGGCCGCAGCCCACGGAGCAGTAGCAGCAGACCGTGGTGACCTGCCTGGCCGCCATCACGCGCTGCATCTTGTTGATCTCGGCGGCATACGCCTTCGCCGGACCCAGGTCCACGCCCAGGGAAGACAGGGCAACCCCCGATCCCAAGGCGCCGGACAGGGTCAAAAAGCCTCTCCTCGTGATCTCCATAGAAATCTACCTCCTCCGCCATATGACAATATTGATATATGTCAGGCGTGGCATAATCCATTTCGCCGTTTTTGTCAATCGAAATCCTGGGGGAACAGAAGGAAAATTGGCCGCTCCCGCACTGGCTGAATGCCTTGCAGGCAGGGCGTTTCTGGCAATTCACCCGACGACGGGCGATGCTATTCTTAGCATAGGGAAAAGCGCCTTGCCGGGGGTCAAAAGGTGTTCCATTCGCACCGGCTCATGGGGGCGAATCCCTTTTCCTGCATGATGAGGTCGAGGTGGATGAGGCCCATGGCCGACACGTCGCGGTCGTAATCGCCCAGGTCGCTCACGTGATTCAGCGTGATCAGGTAGCGCTTGCAGGCATCGCAGGTGAAGGCCGTCTCCTGCTTCCTGTCGTCCACGTAGAAATAGTCCAGCCCGCTCGGGCTCTCCTGCTCGCAGCCGGGGCAAAACATCCTGCTGAACCGCCACTCGTGGCCGCACCGGGAACAGTGCAGCCAGCGCTGCGCGATTTTCTCCCGGATGACGGCAATCGTCGGATGGGCGCCGCAGACCGGGCAAGTTCCCTTTTCCCAGCCCATCCCCTCGATGTGCCCGCCGATTCCATTCGACCTTGCCTGCAGAACGATCCTCGTCACGGCACTCAGCATGAGTTCGATTGCGTCAGGCTTGATGTCCGCTTCGTTTGACCATCGACCCACGGCTGTCTCGACGCTGCCGGGAAAGTCCGTAAACGCATCGAACAGCCGGATGTCGCCCGCCTTGATCTTTCCTTCGAGCTTCGCCGCATCCTCTCCGAGGGCCGGGAATCCCTGCCGGATCGCCGATAACACCGCGCAACCGATCTTCTCCCAGGGGTCGCTTTTGAAATAAAAGGGAGTCTGGTTGATGCATGGAATCCCCTGCCGAAGTTTCTCCCCGTCGATCGATGAGCGGTCTGCGGCCTTCAGATGCAATTCGTCGATCAGGCGCTCCCTGACCAGGAAAAGGGGTTTGAAGGCCGTGATGATCTCTTTGCTGTGGGGGCTCTTCCCGATGATGTCCTCGATGATGCCTTCCACTCGGGAGGTCTTCCGATCCGTTTTTTTCGTCACTGATCTTCTCTCCTTGCAGGCGCTTTCCGGCACCCGTCCGATGTCACGTCTTCTCGATCCGCACGGCGCAGGCCTTGTACTCCGCCGTCTGCGAAACCGGGTCGAAGACGGGGTTCGTCAGCCAGTTGGCGCAGGCCTCGCGGAAGTGGAAGGCCATCCAGACCACCCCCTTGGGGATCCGGTCGGACACGTTGGCCTTGACCTTCACCTCGCCCCGCCTGGATGCGACCCGGATCATCTCGCCATGTCCGATGCCGAGTTCCGCGGCATCGAGGGGGGAGATGTCCGCCGTCTCTTCGCTCAGCAGGTCGTTGAGGCCGGCGGCGCGTCCCGTCTGGGTGCGCGTGTGATAGTGGTACAGCCTTCGCCCGGTGCTGAGGACCAGCGGGTATTTGCTGTCGGGGACTTCCGCCGGCGGGGTCCATTCCACGGGGACTAGCTTGCCAAGGCCGGAGGTGAAGCGATGCTTGTGGAGAGTGGGCGTTCCCGGGTGTTCCTCGTGCGGAACCGGCCACTGGAGCCCGTTTCCCCTGATTCGGTTGTACTTGACCCCCGCCATCGAGGGGGCGAGCACCGATACTTCGTTGTCCCAGATCTCCCGGGCGCTCTTCGAAGGCCACATGTGGCCCATCCGCCTGGCGATTTCCCGGAAGATCCACCAGTTGGGCTTCGCCTCTCCCGGAGGGGGGCTCGCGGTTCGCACCCGGCTGATGCGGCGCTCGCTGTTGGTGAAAGTGCCGTCGTTTTCGCTCCAGGCTGCCGCGGGGAAGATCACGTGGGCAAACCGCGTCGTCTCCGTCGGGAAGATATCGTGGCAGACGATGAACTCGGCCGATTCCAGGCAGTGCTCCACGTGCCGGATGTCCGGCTCCGTGTTGGCCAGGTTTTCCCCGAAGATGTAAAAGGCCTTGATCTTGCCGCTTGCGAGGCCCTCGAGCATCTGGGGGATCATGATGCCCGGCTTGTCCGGCAGGGACGTCACGCCCCAGGCCTTCTCGAACTTGGCCCGCGCCTCGGCGTTGTCCACCCGCTGGTAGCCCGGAAACACGTTCGGCAGGGCGCCCATGTCGCAAGCGCCCTGGACATTGTTCTGTCCCCTCAGCGGGTTGACGCCGCCGCACTCGAAACCGACATTGCCGAGGAGCATTTGCAGATTGGCGCAGGACAGGACGTTGTTGACGCCGCAGGTGTGCTCGGTGATGCCGAGGGTGTACATGAGCATGACGGGCTTGACGGATGCGAGCCGCCTGGCCACAGTCCGGATCGTCTCCGCGCTCACCCCGCTGATCTCGGCTGCCCGTTCGGGGGGATATTCCAGAACTTTCGTCCGAAGCTCCTCGAATCCGTTGCAGCGCGACTCTACGTAAGCCTTGTCGTAGAGGTCCTCGGTGATGAGGACGCTCATGAGGCCGTTGAGGAAGGCCACGTCGCTTCCCACCCGGATCGGGATGTGTTGCTCCGCCATGTCGGCGAGTGCTGTCCTGCGGGGGTCGGCGACGAACAGGGGGGCGCCTGCCAGGACGGCCTGCTTTACGAAAGAGGCCGCCACGGGGTGTGCCTCGGTCATGTTGGAACCGATGACAAAGATCATCTTGGCCTTCGCGAATTCGGCGAAGGAATTCGTCATGGCGCCCGAACCGAAAGACGTCGCCAGCCCGGCGACGGTGGGGGCGTGTCAGGTTCGCGCACAATGATCGATGTTGTTCGTCTTGAAGACAGCCCGGAAGAGCTTCTGCATCTGGTAGGAGTCTTCGTTGATGCTTCGGGCGCAGCTGACGCCCGCAATCGCATCGGGGCCGTGCTTTTCGATCACTTCCCCGAACTTGGACGCGACCAGGTTCAACGCCTCGTCCCAGGAGGCCTCGCGGAAGTGACCGTTTTCGCGGATCAGGGGGGTCTTGAGCCTCTCTTCGGAATAGATGAAGTCGTAGCCGAAACGGCCCTTCACGCACAGCCGCCCGTCGTTCGGGGCGGCGCCCTCGACGGCGGTGACCTTGACGATCCGGTTGTCCTTGACGTACAGCCACATCTGGCAGCCCACCCCGCAGTAGGGGCAGGTCGTTCGGATCCGCTTCGTCTCCCAGGGCCGGCCCTGGCCCCTCAATTTTTTCTCCGTCAGGGCCCCCGTCGGGCAGACCTCCAGGCATTGCCCGCAAAACACACAGTCGCTCTGATGGTAAGGGGTGTCGCCCCCCGTGACGATCTTGCTGCCCTTGCCCCTGTATCCATGGCTGATGGCCCGGTTGACGACCAACTGGTTGCAGGCCTGCACGCACCTTCCGCAGAGGATGCAGCGGCTGAAGTCGCGCACAATGAAGGGGTTGATGTCTTCGACGGGATGAAAATCGTCCCTCTTCGGGAAGGAGCTGCCGTCCACCTTGTACCGATAAGCCAGTTCCTGCAGGCCGCAGTCTCCGTTTGCCTCGCAGAGCAGGCAGTCGTGCCGGCCCGCCGCCAGAAGGAGCTCCGTGTTGAGCCTGCGGGCCTCGTGAACCCGCGGCGTCTCCGTGGCGACATCCATTTCCGGGGCGACCGGTGTGGAGCAGGCCGCCATCAGAGAGCGGGCCCCCTTGACCTCCACGAGGCAGATCCGGCAGGCGCCGGAGGGCGCGAGACCCTTCAGGTAACACAGAGTTGGAATGTGGACCCCGTTGTCGCGTGCCGCATCGAGAATGGATTGCCCCAGTTTGAAAGGAACCGATCTGCCGTTCAAAGTGAAGGTTGCGCCGGACATGACTTCCTCCTTTGCGAAACGTACGTGTCCAGAGGTGAAAGCGGGCATTGCTTTATATCAATTATGGCATATGTCGGAAATGGCTTAATACAGGACAGGCAGGATGTCAATATTCTTTTGCGGAAATTGTGGATGGAAGCCCCGGCAGAGAATTGGGCCCTTCACCTATGTTATTCAAAACTTATGCTTGATGAAGTCCAGTGGAATTGCTAGGTTGGATTCGAAAGGGTCTCAGGTTTCTCCCTCGTTCCTAAATGCGGGAAGTTTTGTCGATGACCGGGGGCGCGTCCCGCAAGCACCGCCTTGCAGGCGGGGCAGGGCGCGCGATCATGTTTGGTTTTTTCCTTGCCGGGAAGCCCCGCCCGGTGGGCGGGAAGATTCACAAATGGACTTTCAGATCGAACCCGAGGATCGATGCCATGAAAATCCGGTATAAGATCTGGCTTGAAAAAGACGGGAAGGTCATCTTCGGAAAAGGCCGGGATGAAATGTTCCGGGCGATCCTGGAGTGCAAGAGCCTGCAGGCGGCGGCAAAAGAACTGAAGATGTCCTATCGTGCCGCCTGGGGGCGGCTCAAGGCTTCCGAGGAGCGCCTGGGTATCAAGCTCGTGGAGAGCGATGGGGCGAAAAAAGGCCTGCGCCTGACGGCAGAGGCCAGAGAGTTGCTGGAGCAATACGAGCAGTTCGAAAAGGAATTGAACGATTTTCTGCAGAAGAAGTCCAAAGCCCTCGGGTGGGACAAAAACTGAAACCTGACCGGTCGGGGCGGTCAACGCAACCTACGCAATGGGTATGCACTCCCCTCAAACCGATCCTCCGTTTCCGGATTCCCGGTTCCCGATACGGGAAGTCCCCAATCGCAGGCCCTCCATTACTTCAGCTTTTCCAGTTCCCGGACGAGCACTTCCAGTGACGGGCGCTTGTTGATGTCGTGGACGTCGATGTAGCGGATCACGCCCTTCTTGTCGATGACGAAGAGGGCCCGTTCGGTGGTCCCGTCGGAGCGAAGCACCCCATAGGACTCGGCAACCTTCCCGTGGGGGTAGAAATCGGAGAGCACCGGGAACCAGAGCTTGCCCATCTGGTTTGTCCAGGCGTAGAGGGTGGGGATGTTGTCGACGGTGATTCCCAGCAGGACGGCGTCACTGCGTTCGAAGAGGTCCTTCACGATGTTGTAGCCCGGCCACTGGTCCGAGCAGACGGGAGTCCAGGCGGCGGGGACGAAGGAGAGCACCACGTTTTTCTTCCCGCGGTATTGACTCAGGGTGACCTTCTGGCCTGCGATGGAGGGGAGCAAGAAGTCCGGCGCCCTGTCGCCGACTTTCACCTTGAGGACGCTGTCGACGGGTTTCAACTCCCCGGTGACGTAGATGTTGTCCTTGTAGGCCTCGGAGTGTGTCTGCGCCCAGGCCGGGACACTCAGGGCCGCGATGAGCACAACGATGATGAGTGAAGAGGTTTTTCTCATGGCGGCCTCCTTATAATCCTGCCGACTTTTTGAGCGTTCCCAGGAATGCCGGGATCTCGCCGAATCCTCCCAGCCGGGCGTAGGTCACATCCTGGGTCCCGTTCGCGTTGAGCCTGACGGCGATGAAGAAGGGGGTCCTCACCTCGCCGCACTTCTTGTGGATGTCGTACTCCGGGTCCGGGAAGACGGGGAAGGGCACATTGTAGCGCTTCCGGAAGACGTCCACCTCGTAGACGGAGTTGCCGGCGCCGATCCCGATGATCTTGATCTTTCCCTTTGCCGCGGGGTCCTTCTCGATGGCCTCGTAGAGCTGGTTCACGACGGGCGCCTCTTTCTGGCAGAAGGGGCAGTACATGCTGAGGATTTCGATCAGGACGAGGTTTGCCTTGATGTCGGCCACTTTGAAGGTCTTGCCCCAGCCCGAGATGCCGAGGTAGTTGCGATCTGCGCGTTCGCCGGGGACCGGGAGGGTGAAATCGAAAAGTTTGTCGCCGACTTTCGGCTGTGCAGTCTGGGCTGCGGCCAGTGAGCCGGCCAGGACTACAACCGCCACCATTGCGAGAACCAGGATTTTCTTCATGGCGAGCCTCCGTAAAGTGATGACAGAAGACTACCAGAATATGGCGCTGCGG
>MVQS01000131.1 GCA_002067855.1 Syntrophaceae bacterium PtaB.Bin038 | reverse complement strand
ACGAGATCCCCAGGGCGCCGGAGAGTGCGTGGGTGATGGTATCCCCGCCGAAGGGGAAGGAGCGGACCTGCAGGAGCCGGCCTTCCTTGAAGAAGACCCCCGTCGTCTCCGCGGCCCCCACGTCCAGCAGCAGGGTGAGGGCCTCCGCCGGGACCGCCGTCATCAGTCGCGCCGCAACGGCGACCGTGTCGACGTCGATCGTCTCCGCGTCGAATCCGTAATCGGACAGAAGCGCGATGCGCTCCTCCACCTCGGCCTTCGGGATCATGGCGGTGAAGAGGTCGGAGCCCTGCGCCTGCCCGAGTACGGTGAAGTCGATCAGCACGCTCTCCACGGGGTGCGGGATCTGGCCATCCAGCTCGAAGGGCAGGGTCTGGCAGATCTTTTTGCGGTCCTTGAAGGGGAGCTTCACGTTGCGGAAGGAGAAGGCCTTGGCCGCAATCGACGTGTGGCAGGACGGCACGGCGAGGATCGGGATCTCCTGGAGCCGGCGCAGGGCCTCCCGCAGCCCGGCCGCCCCGGCGATGTCGACCTTTTCCCAGGCGGCGATGCGCATGCCGCCCCGCAGGCCCGCCTCGAGGAGGACCGCCTTGACGCAGCTCTTGCCGATATCGAGCCCGAGGATGTATTTCGCCATCAGCCGATTCTCCAGGCGACGACGGAAAGCTTCCTGTCGCCATCCCGTTTCACGATGCCCCGGATGGTGCGCTTCATCGTCCCGAGATGCCCCGTCGAGGCCAGCTGGAAGAACTCGCTCCGGGTGGCGAGGGGCACGGAGTCAATGGCCGTGCTGCTCAACCCCGCAACCCTCCGGTACCACGAGGGGTTCGTGAGGTCATTGGCGGGGTTCTTCCGGTAGTCATCCATCCGGTTGGCCGCGTCCTCTGTGATGGTCGGCGCAAGGGCCCGCAGCACCTCTTTCGGGGCCGTGTTGATGTTGATGCCCCCCTCCCCGTAGACGGTCAGAAAACGGTCAAGGCCGGGCCTCTCCGGGGTCCCCCGGTAGAGCTCCCGCGAAATCCCCCGCACGAGAAGCAACTCGTCGATAGACTCCATCGGGCCGTTCCGGACGGAGGTCGATTTCCCAAGGCCTTGATAATATGCATTTTCTGCACCATTTGCCGTCACGATCGAATCCGGGTCGATCCAGTCCTTGATGGCGCTCAGGATGTCTTCCACCTCCTGGGGCTGCAGCTTGAACTCGGGCTGCGAGAGCAGCCGGGTGAGCACCCCCTTCACCCCCGAGTTGAACTCGTTCCCCTGGACGAGCTTGTTGACGTTGATCTTGCCGGACTCGTCCTCGATGACGAGCTCGAGGTGGCCGCCGTCGAAGTAGTCCTTGGACTGCTCCCGGAGGCCCTCCGTTCGGGACCAGGCCTCGTTGAGGGTGTCGGCGTCGCCCCGGTCCTCGGTGAGCAGCCCCATGCCGGCGAATACCCCGGACTTGGCAATGTAGAGTACCCGGATCCCGTCGCTCAGGTTGGCCGCCTCGTGCACCTGCGCCCGCGAGGAGACGTTGAGCTGCAGTGTCAGCACCACGATGACGCTCACCGTGAGCAGGACCAGGATGAGGGCGATGCCCCTCTCGTTTCGGATCGGGTTGCGTATCATATCACATCTTGACGGAACCCGGCAGAAGGAATCGGGTCATGAACCTGTACGGCCTTGCCGCGTCGTCGGGGTTGATGAAGTCGAGTTCGATGAGAACGGCCGACGGGAGGTTGTTGCGCTGGGCCTCCGAACCGCCCCGGCTGTCCCACAGGGTATACTCGCGGCCGCTCGAGTCGTAGAACCGCAGGTTGACGAGCTGCAGCCGCTTGCACAGCAGGTGTCCCTCGCCGCCCTCCCGGCCCTGGCCCTGCCTCAGCACGTCGCGGCGGATGATGGAGAACCCGCCCGACTCGGGGTCCCCCTCGAGTTCGTAGCTGACCTGCGCTACGGCCATCGTGTCGCCGGGACCGCTGAAGTCGAGGTGCGCCCGGGACAGGAAGGAAACGCCCTTGAGCGGCAGCTTGCCCGTGGAGTCCTTGAGAGTCGAGAACTCGTAGGCATCCTTGTCCTTGCAGGCCGACTGAAGGTCGAGGACCATCCGCTCCAGGGTGATACGGGCCATGCAGTAGATCTCGTCGCCGTACTCGAGGCTCCTGACGATGCGCATCGTGGAGATGTAGGAGACGTAGATCGTCGAGAGCACGACGGCGAGGATGGCGATGGCCACGAGGATCTCGACGAGGGTGAAGCCGCGTCGCGAAGCGACGCGCTTCAA
>MVQS01000130.1 GCA_002067855.1 Syntrophaceae bacterium PtaB.Bin038 | reverse complement strand
ACCGCAAGGGCCTCGAGGCTTGCACCGTACTGCTCCAGCAGGGCCAGCCTGACGGCGTCCAGCGCCGGTGCCGTGACCTGCCCCGCCTTCTTCGCCTCCAGCCACGACGCGTAAGCCCCGGCGCCGTCGCCCATCCGCATCTGCGTGTTAACGGCACCCTTGAAGGCCTCTTCGTCCGACCGGTCGTAGGACAGGCCCAGCCGGTACAGCTCGAGCGCCTTCGGGTATTCCCTCAGCTCGTAGTAGGCCCTGGCCATGTGTCGGGGAAGGTAGCGGATCTGCCGGAGTTCCGTCTCGCGGGGGGCGAAGAACTCGGCGGCCTTCTGGTACGCCCCTGTCCAGACCAGGCACAGGGCGTAGTCGGCCTGGAGATGCAGGTCATGGGGCAGCGCCTTGAGGGCCTTCTCCAGGAGCGGGAGCGCCTCGTCGTTGCGGCCGTCCCGGATCCTCTGCAGGGCTTCCCGGTAGTCCTCCCTCGCCTGGACCGCGGGGTCCGTCGGGGCGGGCGACTCCGGGGAAGCGGCAAAGACAGGAAACGGCGGGATTGCAAGAACGAGGGTTATGACAAGGGCTGTTAGTCCAGCTCTATTCAGCATCTTGTCCCTGATTTCAGCGGTTTCGTAACTCGGTTTAGGGCTCTGTCTCTCACGGGAAAACCCGGCTCGTTCTCGAGCGTTGGCATTTCACCGTGATGCTTGCAAGCATGGTGCCATTTTGGCACATGCGGGGCAAAAAGATGCCCGAAAGGCAACTAAACTCATTGCCCTGCCAACGGCACGAAATGCAATACGTCATGAAGCGTCAGATGAAAGGAGGCAGCAGCCGTTAACTCTCCCGGCGATCCCGGCCTTCGGGACCCCCTCCCTTCGGGATCGGGCTGCGACTGACGATCGTCAAAATACCAGAAACGGGAGGGGTTGCGCAACGAATTATCCGCGTGAGCGTCGCATACGGCGGCACGACAAACTTCCGCCTGTTCCCACGCGGCAAAGTGTGGTAGAAAATCGTTCATCCCTTCGGAGCCGGGGGTCCCGGCCCCTATCCCGCAACGAATCCAGCGCAGGAAAGGAGTTTCAGCGATGCAGGCTCTCTTCACCCTTACCCCATCGGAATCCAAGCGTCTCATCGGCAAGGGCATTGCCTCCCTGCCCGAGGTGCAGAACGCGAAAAAGAACGGCTACCTCCTCGTGAGCCGCGGCTCCACGACGGCCTACTGCCTCGAGGAGCTTCTCGGCCAGCCCATCGAGAAGAACCGCTACGCGGTTGGGCAGACGATCCGGGGCATCCTCTGCGCGATCCAGCAGGGGGACCGCCTCAAGCCCTACACCTTCCACAAGGGGGAGGTGTTGCCCGTCGAGCCCGGCACGGTCATCGACAAGCTCGGTGCCGGCGACATCCTCCTGAAAGGTGCCAACGCCATCGATCCCTTCGGCAACCTCGGCGTGCTGATGGCCAGCGCCAACGGCGGCACCATGGGACAGTTCTACATGCCCATGAAGGCCCGGGGCCTCGAGGTCATCTACCCCGTGGGCCTCGAGAAGCTCATCCCCTCCGTGGAGGAGGCGGCGCGCTACGGCGGGACGCTCGCCATCGGCAAGGCCATCGGGATCCCCGTCGGGATGGCCTGCGTGTGCGACGGCAGGCCCTTCACGGAGATCGACGCCCTGGAGGCGCTCTTCGACGTGTCGGCCGTGCACTACGCCTCGGGTGGCTGGGGCGGAGCCGAGGGCTGCGTGACCATCATCGTCGAAGGGCCCGATGACGGCGTGGCGAAGTGCATGGAATTCATCGACGGCAAGATCAAGGGCGAGCCGGCCCTGCCCGCCGTCAAGGGCCCCTGCAAGACCTGTTTCATGACCCACTGCAGCTTTCACGGCACCGAAGAGGACAAGCTCCCGGCGTATCTGAAGTAAGAAGCGACGGGGTCAGGCCTGATTATTGACTTTCGCGCGCGCTCAGAGTGATCTGAAAAGGCGGATATGGACCCGCCTGCCGCCCTGTGTTTGCCGTCTTGACTTGAGGACTGCAATTCCCTACCCTACGCCCATGGCCGATTACACGGAGAAACCGCAGAACTGGAAGGACCTGCCGCCGGAGAAGCTCGCCGCCTTCATGAACCGCAAGAGCGAGGGGTACCTGATGTCGCTCCTCGGTTTCACGCTCACCTCGGTGTCGAGGGAGCGCGTCGCGGCGCGCATGGAGATCAGCAGACACCACCTGGCCCCCAACGGCTACCTGCACGCGGCCACGGTGGTCGCCATGGCCGACTCGGTCTGCGGCTACGCGACGATCATGAACCTCCCCGACGGCGCAGCGGGCTTCACGACGATCGAGCTGAAGACCAACTTCCTCGGCACGACCCGCGACGGCGCCATCCTCTGCGAGGGCAGGCCCGCCCACGTCGGCAGGCGCACCATGGTCTGGGACGCCCGCGTGTGGGACGAGACGACCGGCCGCGACATCGCACTTTTCCGCTGCACCCAGATGATCCTGCCGGGGCAGAGTTGAGCCATGGCGAAATTCAAGCTCGAGGAAGCCACGATCGCCGACGTCCACCGGGCCTTCAAGTCCGGTGCGCTGACGGCGAGGAGGCTCGTCGGCATGTACCTGGAGCGTATCGAGGCCTACGACCGGAAGGGTCCCGGTCTCAACGCGGTGATCACCGTCAACCCCGGGGCCCTGAAAGCGGCGGCCGCGCTGGACGCGAAGTTCAGAAAGTCCGGCCCCGCGGGCCCGCTCCACGGCATCCCCGTCCTTCTCAAGGACAACGTCAACACGAAGGACATGCCCACGACGGGCGGCTCCAAAAGCCTGGAGGGGTACATCCCCCCTGCGGACGCCTTCATCGCAGGGAAGCTGCGCGACGCGGGCGCCATCCTCCTTGCCAAGGCGAACCTGCACGAATTCGCCGTGTGGGGCGAGTCGGTGAGCTCAATCCTGGGGCAGACCCTCAACCCCTACGACCTCACCCGGACCCCGGGCGGCTCGAGCGGCGGCACCGGCGCGGCCCTGGCGGCCAACTTCGGCATCCTCGGCATCGGCACGGACACGGTGAACTCCATCCGCTCCCCCGCGTCGGCCAACAGCATCGTGGGAATCCGACCGACGATCGGGCTCGTGAGCCGCGGAGGGATCATCCCCTATTCCCTCACGCAGGACACAGCGGGCCCCATGGCCCGGACCGTAGCGGACGCAGCGAAGATGCTCAACGTGCTTGCCGGTTTCGACCCCGGCGATCTCGCGACGGCCTGGAGCGTCGGCCGCAACGAGAAGGACTACGCCAGGCACCTCAGAAAGGACGGACTGAGGGGCAAGCGCATCGGCATCCTCCGGAGCTTCTTCGGCACTCAGCCCGTCCACGGGGAAGTCAACGCCGTGATGGACAGGGCCATCGAGGACTGCAGCAAGATGGGCGCCGCGATGGTCGAGCTCGACACGCCGGACCTGGACTCGGGGATGATCGTCTCCGAGATCAGCGTTCACCTTCACGACCTGAGACCGGACCTGGACTCCTACCTGGGCGACCCGAAGGCGGGCACCCCCGTGAAGTCGCTGGGCGAAATCATCGCCTCGGGCAAGTATCACCCCGGCATCGAGAAGAACATCCGGGAGGCCATGGCCCTGGAACGCGACGCGGGCTACCACGAGCGGCTCACGAAACGCAGGAAACTGCAGGACCGCGTCATGGCGCTCATGGCCGTGCAGCACCTCGACGCCCTCGTCTTCCCGCACCAGAAACGGCCCGTCGTCCCCGTCGGGGAAAGCCAGGTCGAGCGCAACGGGGGCCTCGGCTCCGTGACGGGCTTCCCCTCCATCGTCGTGCCCGGCGGGTTCACGAAGCACGCCGGCTCGGCGCCGTTCGGCGTGCCCGTGGGCGTGGAATTCCTCGGGCGGCCCTGGACGGAGGGGCTGCTCGTCGAGATCGGCTACGCCTACGAGCAGGGCACGAAGCATCGCCGCCCGCCCCCGACCGCACCGAGGCTCGCCGGCGAGATGTAATTTCCGGAAGGGAGTGACAACCAGTGGACAAGAGCAGCTACACCCTTCTCCCCAACCGCACCGACAACAGGTGCTTCGGCTGCGGGCCTGCAAACCCCCACGGCCTGCAGATGCAGTTCTACACCAACGGCGAAACGGTCGCCTCGTGGATCACGGTCCCCCCCCACCTGTGCGGCTGGAGCAACCTCGCTCACGGCGGGATCCTCTTCACGGCCCTAGACGAGATCATGGGCCGCACCCTGATCTATCTCCTCCGGCGTTTCATCCTCACCAAGACGATGACCGTCGAGTACCTCAAGCCCGTACCGCACAGCCGGGAACTCAAGGTGGAGGGAAGAATCCTGGAGGTCCGGAGCGAACGGGAGGCCATGGCCGAGGGCGTCATCATCAACGACGCGGGGGAGATCTGCACGCGCGCCACGGGCCTCTGGGCCACCTTCACGGCCGATGCGGCGAAAAAGCTTGGCGTCGCCGACGAGGAGACCTTCCGCTGGTTCGAGCAGCTCATGGCGACGAAACGGTGAAGACAGTGTCCAGGAAACAGGGGGCAGGAAAATAGCCGCAAGGCTCAAGCGACAAGCCTCGAGGCAGGACAGGAGGAACAACCCCCCCTTCATCCGCTTTTGCAAAAAGGGGAAAAGAGGGGGATTTTCGTGGGTGCGTTTTACATCCGGATGGTTGTGTGGTAGTTTCAGCGAAACGTCAGCAGGTAAATATCCATGGCCCTGATCATTGAAGGTGGACTCGATCTGCCCCTGCCGCGCATGATCCCCGTGCGCCAGAAATTCCCCGACGAGCACATTGACGACATCCCCGGCGAAGTGTCGCAGCTCATCCGCTTCGACGGAAGGACGTCGCGCATCCGCGCGGACGGCCGCATCGCCGTGGCGGTGGGAAGCCGGGGAATCCACGCCATCGGCCGCATCACCCGGACCGTCGTCGACGAGATCCGCCGCCTGGGCGCGAACCCTTTCATCGTTCCCTCCATGGGTAGCCACGGAGGCGCGACGGCGGAGGGCCAGAGAAAGGTCCTGGCAAACTTCGGGATCACCGAGGAAACCATGGGAGTGCCCATCGTCTCGTCCATGGAGACCGTCCAGGTGGGCTCCCTAGAGGACGGCACGCCCGTCTGGCTGGACAGGGAGGCGATGGCGTCCGACGGCATCGTCGTGATCAATCGCATCAAGCCCCACACGGCCTTCACGGGCGACTACGAGAGCGGGCTTCTCAAAATGGTCGCAATCGGCCTGGGCAAGCATCGCGGGGCCACCGCCTTTCACTCATGCGGCATGGACCGTTTCGGCGAGTTGCTGCCGAAGCTCGGTCGCGTGGTCCTCGATAAGGCGCCGATCCTCTTCGGGCTGGCCATTATCGAGAACGCTTACGAGCGGCCGGCCCGCATCGAGATCGTCTGGAGCGAGGACATGATCGAGCGGGAACCGGGACTGCTGAAAGAGGCTCGGGTTCTCATGCCGAGGATCATCCCCCGAGAGATCGACGTGCTCATCGTCCACGAGATCGGCAAGGAGATCAGCGGATCGGGGATGGACCCCAACATCACGGGACGCTCGAGTTCTCCGTTCTTCAAGCGGGAGGATTCCCTCAAGGTGCAGAGGATTGTCGTGCTGAACCTGTCGAAGGCATCGGGCGGGAGCGCCATGGGGATCGGCTTGGCCGATTTCACGACGGAGCGCGCCGTGAAGGCCATGAACATCGACGCGACGTGGATCAACTGTATCACCGCCGGCGTGACGGCCTCGGGTAAGATCCCGATTCACATGCCCACGGACCGCGATGCCATCCTGCTGGCCCTCAAGACCTGCGCCCGCGTGCGGCACCCGCGGAGCCGCATCGTGTGGATCCGAAACACGCTGGCCCTCGAGCACATCCGGATCTCGGAACCCCTTCTCGGGGAGTTGAGGGGCAACCCGCAGATTGAAATCGCCGGTGACCCCGCCCCCATGCCGTTCGACGAACGCGGCAACCTTCTCTATTAACGTAGGGTTCAGGGGACAGAGTACACGAAAGCCAAGATGAAAATCCCCCTTTCCTCCCCATTTATAACAGGGGGAGTGAGGGGGATTTTTCTTTATCTTGCCTTGTGGCTTGAGGCTCTCTTATCCCCGGACCAGCTCCGAGTACTCCGCCTTGAGGCGGCGCGTCACCGGGCCCGGCGTGCCCGTGCCGGCGAGTCGCCCGTCGAGGCGGACAACCGGGGGGTCTCCTTGTTCGTGCCCGTGATGATGATCTCGCTTGCCCGATCCAGTTCGTCCTCCCGAAAGGCTTGCTCATGGAAGGCGATCCCAATCTTGCGGCAGAGTTCCTGCACGACGCTCCGGGTTACTCCGGGGAGGATGCAGTTGCCCGACGGGTGCGACTGAAGGTGCCCGTTGAAGACGGCAAACACGTTCGTGTGAGTCCCCTCGGTGACAAAGCCGTCGCGGACGAAGATGGCCTCCTCGGCCCCCTTCTCCTTGGCCTGCTGGATGGCCAGGACGCTACCCAGAAGAACGATAGCCTTGATATCACACCGGGACCAGCGGAACTCGGGGACGAGGATGGCCCCCACGCCCTTCTCGCGCATCTCGGCGGACGAAGGGGCCTGGGAGACGAGGATCATCCTCGTCGGCGGTGCGGGGGGGGTCGGGAAGGGTATGCTTGCGCGGCGCCACCCCGCGGGTGACCTGGAAGTGGAGGATGCTGTCCGACTTCTCGAGCCCGTTGAGAGCGATGAGCCTCGTCCCCGCCACGGCCAGGTCGGCGACACAGGGAAAGTCGATGCGCGTCTCGCGCAGGCTTCGGGCAAGCCTGTCCATGTGCTCGGCCATCCTGAAAGGCGTGCCGCCATAGGCGCGGACGACCTCGTACACCCCATCGGCAACCAGAAAGCCCCGGTCATTGGGCGAGATATGGATCTCTTCCCTGCGCAGGAAGATGCCGTTGAAATACGCGAGCATTCGAATCGTTACCTCCATTGTCTTCCTGCTCGCCCTCTTCCATTCTCTGCGTCTCAGGTTCCCTTGGACCCGGATCCTGCCTGTTCGTCCGTGTGTTGAGATTGAAGAACCGTTAGCGCGGAATCGAGACTAAGGAGGTGCCGCCTCACGGCTTCCTTCGCCTTGGCCGGGTTTCGCTCCCGGAGCGCGTCGAGGATCAACGCATGCTCCTGGTCGGTCGTGACGTTTTTCCCCCTCCGGTCGAGGAGGCGGAAGCGGACGATCTGGATGTGGGCGTTGAGGTTGCGGTAGATGTTCAGCAGGCGCTTATTGCCCATGATCTGAAAGAAAAGGAGGTGGAACTCGCTGTCACGCTCCATGTAGGCTTTGTAACTGTTCACGTCGTTCTCCCCGGCCCCGAAGGAGATCATCCGCCGGAAGAGTTCCTCGAACCGCGCGATCTGCTCATTCGTCAGGGAGGCGGTGATGGCCTCCACGGCGGCCGTCTCCAAAATGATGCGGACCTGAAGGATCTCGTGGATGTCCTCCAGGGTAACGTCCTTTACATAGGTGCCCTTTCGGGGGGCGATCTCGACGAGACCCTCTCCCGCCAGACGAAACAGTGCGTCCTTGATGGGCGTGGGACTCACGCCCAACAGCTCGCTAAGCTGGTTGAGGTTCAGGTTGTAACCGGGGGGGTAGTTGTAGCTGATGATGTTTGTCTTGATGTAATTGTAGACCTTTTCGTTGATGTTGGTCACATCGATCAGTGCTGACTGCTCTTCTGCGGCCATCCGGTCGTTTCCCCTGTGCTCCGGTGAAAGGTCTGCGGTCTGTGTTCCCCGAGGCTTCGTCCCGCCACGGCCATTGAAATGAGGAACACCATGAAGTCTGAAATCTTAGATTATC
>MVQS01000129.1 GCA_002067855.1 Syntrophaceae bacterium PtaB.Bin038 | reverse complement strand
ATAACCTGAAACCCCATTTATCTCTCTCTGGGTGCCAGTTTCCCCTCCTTCACCTGGCACCCAATCTTTTTTTTGCCCCCTTTTCTTTTGTCTTTACAAGGCCACCGTTTTATCAGATATAGATACCGTGACGCGCGGCGGTCGCAAATTCAAATACAGCGGCGGAAGGGCTCGTGGGGCTTCTTGAAAGCATAGAAAAATCGCTGGTCCGTCGGCTGATGAAAAGCTCGGGCAAGCAGCCCTTTCTCATCGTGCTCCTCATTCTCTTTCTCTCCATGAACAAGAAGGGAAAGAAGAAGAGCGAACCCGAAAGGGATGAAAACTACTGGCGCGTGATTGGCGGCCTGTGACGAAAAGTTGTCACTTCGGCCCTCTGTGTGTCCGAAAATTTGACGATTCCCTGTCCTTTTTCCCCCATCCCTCTACCGCATCATGATGCACGGCGTGTTCAGAAGCCGGGCCACGGCCTCTTCCGTGACGGGCTTGCGGAAGATCTCCCGGCCCTGCCTGCAAACGAACTGCTCGTCCCGCCAGAAAATCCCGATGGGGATCCGCTCTCCCCAGGTTTCCGCCAGCCGGAGGGCCTCGTACCGGTCCTTCGGAGGCTCCTCCAGCCTGTAGACCCGTTCGCGGTACCAGGCGTAGGTATTCGCCTTGTTGAAGCTCACGCAGGGTTGAAGGATGTCGACGACGGACGGTCCCCTGAAGAGGATCGCCTCGCGGAAGACCTTCTCCATGTGCTGGGGGTCTCCGGCGAAGGTCCTCGCCACGAAGGGCGCCCCCCCGACGATGGCCAGCGCGGGCGGGATCAACGGGGTGTTCTCGTTCCCCCGGGGGTCGAGTGCATTTTTGACCCCCAGGTCCGTCGTCGGGGAACTTTGCCCCTTCGTCAGCCCGTATACTTTATTGTCGCAGACGAGAATCGTGATGTCGAGCCGCCGCCGGATCGTGTGGAGGAAGTGATTTCCGCCCTCTCCGTAATGGCACCCGTCGCCCGAGACGGCGATGACCGTCAGATCGGGCCGTGCCAGCTTGATGCCCACGGCCAGCGGGAGCGAACGTCCGTGGAGGCCGTTGAAATAGCTGCAGGGCAGGTAGTGGGGCATCTTCGCCGCCTGTCCGATCCCCGACGTGAGGACGATGTTCCTTTGCGGGACCGGCAACATCCGGAGCACCTTCTCGAGGGCGGTCCGGATGGGGTAATCCCCGCACCCCGGGCACCAGGCGATGTCCTGCTTCTGCATGGGGTTCCTCCCTGCGGGTTCCGTCAACCCAGGATCGTTTTGACCCGTTCAACCAGTTCCGCGACGGTGTAGCACTCGCCGCTGCATTTCAGGATCCGGTGGGCGGCCTTCAGGCCCAGTTCGCGCCGCAGAAGCCTCTCGAACTGCCCCGTGGCGTTGTTTTCGATGCAGATCAGCCTCTTGCGGGCAAGTCCGCGGGCCATCGGCGGGGTGAGCGGGTAGACCTGCGAGAAGTGCGCGGCCGAGACGGAAACCCCCTCGGCGCGAAGGGCCTCGACGGCCTCGTTGACGATTTGCCGGTTTGAGCCCCACGAAACGAGGACGGTTGCCGCCCGCCGATCCCCGAAACGGGTCGGCAGGACGGCCTCCTTTCGGAGCCCCTCGAGTTTTCGGAGGCGCTTTTCGACCATCCGTACCCTCAGGCCGAGGTCCTCCGTGATCTTGCCGTCTTCCGTGTGCTCGTCGGAGTCCACCTCCACACGGGCTTCGGAGAGGCCCGGGAAGGTCATCGGCGAGACCCCGCTGTCCGTGATTTCATAGCGCCGGTAGCCCGCCCCGAAGACGGGGACCTCGCGCCGCAGTATTTTCGTCGGAACGCGGCCTTCCATGACCTGGACGGAGTCGGC
>MVQS01000128.1 GCA_002067855.1 Syntrophaceae bacterium PtaB.Bin038 | reverse complement strand
TCGGGTCGGGGTAGCGGCGCAGCCACTCCCCCTCGAACCCGTGCAGGACCTTCATGACCTCCGGGGAGGGCGGGTAGGGGTTCTCGTTGGTGTTGAGTTTGACGACCTTCGAGTCCGGCGGGGGCTGCTCCCCCGGCACGTAGCCCTCCATCTTCTTCACGTTGTCCCGAAAGTTGATCATCGTAACCCCGAATGCGTGTTGCGTGTCATGTGTCGTGAATTCCGACCAGAATCAGGAGATGCAATAACAGGGATTCAGCCTTCAGCCTCTTTTCACATACCTCGAGCCCTGGTATGTGTCTCTCTTTTCGAGCTCCCTGTCAATGGCATTCAGCACCTTCAGCTTGTTCTGCGCCCAGACCGGCCCTAGGTAGATGTCCCGGTAGCCCTCCGCCGTGATCCGCTGGACGACCACGGAGGGGGGCAGGAGTTCGAGCACGTCGCAGACCGTCGACACGTAGTCCTCCTGCGTCATGAGCCCGATCTTCCCCTCCTCGAAGAGCCGGCCCACTTCCGTTCCCCGCAGCGCCAGCAGGGAGTGAACCTTGATGCCGTCCACGGGCAGGGCCGCCACGGCCTTTGCCGTCTCCAGCATGTCGCCGCGCGTCTCGCCGGGCAGGCCGAGGATGATGTGCGCGCAGAGGAAAAGCCCCCTGCCCGCCGTCTTTAGCACCGCCTCGACGAAGCGCGCCGCCCCATGGCCGCGGTTCATCCGCTCGAGCGTCCGGTCGTGGATGGACTGCAGCCCGTATTCGACCCAGACATGAGTGCGTCGGGCATAGCCCTCGAGCAGATCCAGAATTTCGTCGTCCACGCAGTCCGGCCGCGTCCCGATGGAGAGCCCGACGACGTCGGGCTGGGCGAGGGCCTCGTCATAGAGCGCCCGGAGTTTCTCGAGGGGCCCGTAGGTGTTCGTGAAGGTCTGGAAGTAGGCGATGAACTTCGCCGCGCCCCGGAGATTTCGGTACAGGGCCTTCCCCGCCGCGATCTGCTCCGCCACCGGGGGGAGCGGCCCCTTCTGCCGGAGAGCAGACCCCCGCCCGTCGCAATAGGCACAGCCGCCCACGGCGACCTTCCCGTCGCGGTTGGGGCACGTGAACCCCGCGTCGATCTGGATCTTGTGGACCCGGCATCCGAACCGATGGGCGAGGAAGCTCTTGAAATCGTAGTAACGCTTCCGGTTGTTCCAGAACTCGGGCTTTGGCATTCGGGAAATTCTATTGTTTTTTTGAGGGGATGTTATTAAATAGTCCCTGCAATAGCAAGGGCGAGTTCAC
>MVQS01000127.1 GCA_002067855.1 Syntrophaceae bacterium PtaB.Bin038 | reverse complement strand
GGGGGCGTGCGCCTGATGCCCTGGTACGCCGTCCACACGAGAAGCCGCCACGAGAGCAAGGTCCACGACGGCCTGACCCTGAAGTCCATTCATGCCTTCCTGCCGAAGATCGAGACCTGGAGCCGCAGGAAGGACCGCAGGAAGAGGATCGAGCTTCCCATGTTCCCGGGCTACCTCTTCGTCGAGATGCTGCGGGCCGACAACCAGGAGCGGCTCGATATCCTCAAAACGCCCGGCGTGGTCAAGATCCTCGGGACGGCCCGGGGGAATGTCCCGATCCCGGTGCCCGACGAGAAGATCGAGGCCATCCGGCGCCTCGTGGACTCGAAGGTGGAGATCCAGCACTACCGCTACCCCAGGGTCGGGGAGCGCGCCCGGATCCTCGACGGGCCGTTTAGGGACATCGAGGGCCTTGTCGTGAAGGCCGACCCCCGGAAGGACCTCTTCGTGATCACCATCGAGATTCTCCAGCGGGCCGTGGCCATCGAGATGCAGGGGTTTCAGGTCGAAAGAATCTAGGGGCCCTGGTACAGGGCACAGGGTACAGGAAAAATGCAACGCACTCCCCGATTCACTACCCTGAGCCCTGCCCCCTGTCCCCTGTACCCCGCTCTTCCAGGAAGGCCCTCATCGCCTCCTCTTCGAAGCGTTTCTCTTCGCCCCGGTACTTCGGTGAATGGTGAAAGAGGACGAACCGCTTTACCCCGGCAAGCCGGGCCAGTCGCCCCGCCTGCCCGGCCGTCAGGTGATACTTCTCTTCGGCGCGCCCGCGGTCCTCGTCGAGAAAGCAGGCCTCGACAAACAGGACGTCGGCGCCCCGGGCGAACTCCACGATACGGCCGGCATTGCCGGGGCTGTCGATCACGTCCGAGACGTAGACGAATTTCTGCCCCGGCGTGATCTTCGTGACCCGCTCCCTCAGCTCGCCCAGCGGGAAGAACCGCTCGATGGTCCTGCGGCCCTCCCCCCTCCACCAGACGCGGAATTCGCTCTCGTCGGGCTCGTTGCGATGGATGGAATCCTTCAGCGCATTGATCCAGGCACCGCCCGGCAGACCCATCTCCGCCAGGGCGTTCTTCCTGACGTTGACGCGGCGCTTCTCCTCCAGGCGGAAGGCAAGGCAGGGGACCTTGTGGTCCAGGAACACGGCATCCACCCGGTAGGCGTCGCGCTCCACGACCGTCCCGTCGAAGGCCTCGGCCGGCCCCGGCGGCGCAGGGCGAAAGGCCTGCCGGCACGAGAAAACCGCGGTCTCCATGCGGCCGGGGCGGATCTCAGACACCCACAGGCGGAAATCGTTCTCGTAGTTTTCGACCAGGTTCCAGGTGTAGGCCCTGAGCTTGCCTTCCACGTTGTCGATGAAGCCGGGCGGCCCGTAGAGAAACAGGTGCTTGTCCCGGCCGAGGCAGACGCGCAGCAGGTGATCGAAACCGATGAAATGGTCCATGTGGGTGTGGGTGACGAAGATGCGGTCCACCTTGAGGATCATGCGGGGCGGCAGCGCCCGGATGTCGCCGAGGTCGAACAGGAGAGCTTCCCGGCGGTACCGCATGTCGAGGAAGACGGCGGGATCCCCGAAGGGATCGTTGACGAGTCGCGCGCTGAACATAACAGCCTCACGGGGGCGCATCACGACCCCCGTCGGTCCGGAGCGGATCCTCCCCCGGTGTTTCCTTGTACTATGACCCCGTCGGGACGTCAAGGCAGGGTCAGAAATCCCTTGACTTTCGCGCCCGAAAGCGATTTATTGCGCAACTTGATCACCCTCATTCCTCCGGAGGAAGCACCATGGCGAAAGCCCGCATCGTCATCGACAGGGAGCGCTGCAAGGAATGCCTCCTGTGCATCCCGGCGTGCAAGAAAGACCTGATCGTCCAGACGGCGGAATTCAACTCCAGGGGGTATCACCCCGTGGCCTCCAGGGACGGCGACGAGTGCACCGGCTGCACGCTGTGCGCGGTCACGTGCCCCGAGGCCGCCATCGAGGTCTACCGTGGATAAGATCCTCATCTCCGGGAACTGGGCCTGCGGGGAAGCCGCCATCCGGGCGGGCTGCCGGTTCTACGCGGGCTACCCGATCACGCCCCAGAACGAGCTCACCGAGTACATGGCCGAGCACATGCGCCAGGCCGAGAACGGCACGTTCATCCAGGCCGAAAGCGAAATCGCGGCGGTCAACATGGTCCTGGGGGCCAGCGCCGCCGGGGCGAGGGCCATGACCTCGTCGTCGAGCCCGGGCATCTCCCTGAAGCAGGAGGGGATCTCCGCGCTGGCGGCCGACGAGCTTCCCGCCGTGATCGTCAACATGATGCGGGGCGGACCGGGACTGGGCAACATCCTCCCCTCCCAGGGCGATTACTACCAGGCCACGCGCGGCGGGGGGCACGGGGACTACCGCACGATCGTGCTCGCCCCCGCCTCGGTGCAGGAGCTCGCCGACCTGACCATGGAAGCCTTCGACCTGGCCGACGCCTACCGCAACCCCGTGATGATCCTGGGCGACGGCATGACGGGGCAGATGATGGAGCCCGTCGTCTTCGGGAAGCCGAGGCCGCGGCGCTACAGCGAGAAATACGTACTGAAGGGGTGCGGGGCGGGCAAGAGCCGGTTCGTCCGGGGCCTCATCCTCGACGCGTTGCGGATGGAGGAGCACAACTGGAAGCTCGTGCGCAAGTACAACGTCATCGCCCAGAAAGAGGTCCGATTCGAGACCTTTCGGACGGACAACGCGAAGCTCGTCATCATCGCCTACGGCATCGCGGCCCGGATCGCCAAGGGGGCCATCAACCGGCTGCGGGACTCGGGGTACCGGGTCGGCCTCATCCGGCCCATCACGCTCTGGCCCTTCCCGGCGCAGATCCTCCGCGACACGGCGGAGCGGATCGGCAACTTCCTGGTCTTCGAGATGAGCACGGGCCAGATGCTCGACGACGTGAAGCTGGCCCTGGATGGACGGGCGCGGGTCAGTTTCTACGGGCGTCCCGGCGGGGTCGTGCCCACGCCGGCGGAGCTCGCCAAGGCCATCGTCCAGGAATACCAGAGGTAGCACGCCGATGAAGAAGGTCTTTGCAAGGCCCACGTCGCTCAAGGACACCCCGTTCCACTACTGCGCGGGGTGCGGCCACAGCATCACGCACCGCCTGATCTGCGACGCCGTCGACCAGCTGGGAATCCGCGGGATCACGATCGGCGTGCCGCCGGCGGGCTGCGCCGTGCTCGCCTACAACTATTTCGACTTCGACATGCTCGAGGCCCCCCACGGACGGGGCTGCGCCGTCGCCACGGGCATCAAGAGAACGCTGCCGGACCGGGTTGTCTTCTCCTACCAGGGCGACGGGGACCTCGCCGCCATCGGCACGGCCGAGACCTTCCACGCCGCCAACCGCGGCGAGAACATCACCGTCATCTTCATCAACAACGCCGTCTACGGGATGACGGGGGGCCAGATGGCCCCGACGACCCTGCTGGGCATGACGTCCACCACGTCCCCCCCGGGCCGCAGCGCACCCCTCGACGGGCACCCCATCCGCATGAGCGAGATACTCGCCCGGCTCGACGGCACGGCGTACATCGAGCGCTGCGCCGTCAACTCGCCGCAGAACATCCTGCGCGCCGGCCGGGCCATCCGGAAGGCCTTCCAGTACCAGATGGACGGCGCCGGGTTCACCCTGATCGAGGTCCTGTCCCAGTGCCCCACCAACTGGAAGATGACGGCCGCCGAGTCCTGCCGCTGGGTCGACGAGGTGATGGCGAAGACATTCCCCGTCGGGGTGATCAAGGACATCGGCAAAGGGGAGAAGCATGCAGATTAAGACCGTCTTTGCAGGTTTCGGCGGCCAGGGCGTCCTGATGATGGGCTACAGCCTCGCCCACGCGGCCATGAACGAGGGTCTCCACGTCACCTACCTGCCGTCCTACGGCGCCGAGGTGCGCGGGGGGACGGCCAACTGCACGGTGGCCGTATCGGACGAAGAGATCGCTTCGCCCGTGGCGTCCCAGCCCGATTTCATCGTCGCCATGAACGGCCCCTCCCTCATGGCCTTCCAGACGAGAATCGCGCCCGGCGGCGCCTTTTTCCTGAATTCCTCCATCGTCGAGGGCCGCCCGAACCGCGCGGACGTCACCGTCTTCGAGATCCCCGCGGCGGGCATCGCCTCCGAACTGGGAAGCCCCCGGGTTCAAAATGTGGTGATGATGGGTGCCTACGTGAAGGCAACGAGGCTCGTGTCCGCCGACACCTACCTCAAGAGCCTCAAGTCCATCCTGGGGGGGCGGAAGAAGGCGGCGATGGACGTCAACCGCAAGGCCTTCTCGGCAGGCTACGACAGCATCGACTAAACCAGGGGGAGCCCGTCTCTCATGACCATCAAGCAGATCTCCGTTCAGCTGGCGAACATCCCGGGGCAGCTCGCGAAGCTCGTGGACATCCTGGACAAGGAGGACATCAGCGCCAAGGCGATCTCCGCGGCAAGCACGGCCGAGAGCAGCGTCGTGAGGCTCGTCGTCAACGACCCCGACCGGGCCGAGCGGGTCCTGGAGACCTTCGGGTTCACCTTCGAGGTGCAACCGGTTCTCGCCGTCGAGGTCCCCTGCCACCCGGCGGGCATGAACGCCATCGTGAAGCCTCTCATGGATGCGGAGATCAACATCCACTACATCTACACGACCATCGAGCGCATCGGGAAGGAAACGATCCTGATCCTGGGCGTGGACGACCACGAGCAGGCCGCCGAGATCCTCAAGGAGCACTGGATCCACTTCGTCGGGGAGCAGATTTACAACCTCTAAGGGCAGAGGGCCCAGGGCATAGGGCTGATGGCGGAAGAGGAATGCCTGTTCCATACGCCTTGAGCCTTACGCCGTAAGCCGTTCACCTCATGCCTGTATCGTCTGAAAAAGAAAAAGCCCTCCTCGAGCGGATGGCGAGCCTCGGGGTTGCGGAGAGCGACCTGCGGGAGACCTTTGTCCGTTCTTCCGGTCCCGGCGGGCAGAAGGTCAACAAGACCTCGACCTGCGTGCAGCTCGTGCACGTCCCCACGGGCATCACCGTCAAGTGCCAGCGGGAGCGTTCCCAGGCCCTGAACCGCTTCCTGGCG
>MVQS01000126.1 GCA_002067855.1 Syntrophaceae bacterium PtaB.Bin038 | reverse complement strand
CAGACCCGTCTCGACAGGCTCTACGAGATCGTCCGGGGCAAGCGGAAAGTTCTGATTGTGACCCACAATCACCCCGACCCCGATGCGCTGGCCGCTGCGTTCGCCCTCAAGTACCTCCTGCAGGCGAAGTGGAAAGTCGGTGCGATCATCGCCTCCAGCGGGGTGGTGGGACGCGCCGAGAACCGTGCCATGATACGGCACCTGAAGATCGACCTGCACGCCCTCTCGGAGACCAACCTCAACAACTTCAGGGTCATCGCCCTCGTGGACACGCAGCCCGGGGCCGGGAACAACTCCCTGCCGCGGTCCATCATCCCCGACATCGTCATCGACCATCACGTCCCCGTCCGGGCCCGCACGCGCAAGGCGAAGTATTACGATATCCGGACCGAATACGGGAGCACGTCGACCATCCTGGCCGAGTACCTCCGGGACGCGGGCGTCACGGAGATGGACCGCAAGGTGGCCACGGCGCTCCTCTACGGGATCCGGTCCGACACGCGGGACCTGGGCCGCGGCGTCAACCCCAAGGACGTCGACGCCTGCATGCACTTCTACCAGAGGGTCCTCTGGCGGGTGCTCTCGCAGATCGAGCACCCGGAGGTCCCGCGGGACTACCTGAGCATGCTCGAGAAGGCCATCAGCAACGCCCGGCTCTACAAGGACGTCGTCACGCTGAACCTGGGCCACGTCGAACACCTGGAGATCATCGCGGAGATGGCCGATCTCATCGTCCGCACCGAGGGGGTGAAGTGGGTCCTGTCCGTGGGGGAATTCGTCGGCGATGTCTACTTCTCGCTGCGCACGAAGAAGCAGCGCGGGTCGGCCGACCGGATCGCCCAGAGGATGGTGGCGGGCCTCGGGACCGGGGGCGGTCACGAGATGCTGGCCGGCGGAAAGGTTCCCGCGGGCGGGATGCCTCACCACTCGCCCGAAGAACTGACGGACATCCTGGTTGCGAGATTCCTCAAGGCCGTCAAGCGCAGGGATTCCCGGGCGGAGAATCTCCTGGCCTACAGCCGGGAAGCCGCCGCGCCCAGGAAACCGGAACAGGCCGAGCTGCCCGTGGAAGACAAGAAGTTAGGAAGTTAGGAAGAGCGGAACAGCGGAACAGCGGAAAAAAGACATATCCGCTTTTCTGCGCTTCCTCATTTCCTCTCTTCCTAACTTCGCCTTCGCTTGTCGGCGTCTATTTCACCCTGCCCAATATGGACTTCATCCGGCCGATGGTGTCAGCGTAAGACGGGCTGCCGAAGATGGCGGCGCCGGCCACGAAGATGTCCGCGCCCGCCTCTGCAAGCGTCCCGATATTGTCCGGTGTGACCCCCCCGTCCACCTCGATGGCCGGACCCAGGCCGCGCGATTGCGCCAGCTCCCTGGCCTTGCGGATCTTGGGCAGCATGCCCGGGATGAATTTCTGCCCGCCGAACCCCGGGTTCACCGTCATGATCAGCAGCAGGTCGATGTCCGGCAGGATCTCCTCGATACAGGACAGCGGCGTCGAGGGGTTCAGGGACACGCCTGCCCGGATCCCCTTTCCCTTGATATAGTGCACCGTCCGGTGCAGGTGGACAACCGCCTCGGCGTGAACGGTGAGGATGTCGCTGCCGGCTGCGGCGAAGGCATCGATGTACCGGTCCGGGTCTTCGATCATGAGATGCACGTCAAAGGGCAGGGCGGTCGTCTTTCTCAGGGACGACACGACGCCGGGGCCGATCGTGAGGTTCGGCACGTAGTGGCCGTCCATGATGTCCACGTGGATGAGGTCGGCGCCGGCCTTTTCCACGGCCCGGATCTCCTCCCCCAGTCGGCTGAAATCGGCGGAAAGAATGGACGGGGCGATCTGTTTGTTCATCGAGGGTTTCCTTTCGAGAGTCCTGTGTTCGGCTCGAGATAAGACAGAAGGCTCTCCTGTCCGGACTGTTCAAGAATGTCCGGATGCAAGACGCCCTTCAGGCGGAGGGCAAGAGGGTATGAAGAGGAGAAGGTTGGAGAAGCTCCTGGCAGGAATTCAGCCGCCGACTCATCCCATGTTCTTACCCTCTCACCTTCTTCCCTTCTCCGGTCGGAAGGGTGCGCTCCCGGTCGAGCGTCTGCTAATATCGCAGGACGACGGGCGGATAGACCCTCCCCGTGTCGGGCTCACGCAGCCGCAGCCTCAGTTCCTGGGGCTTCTTGGCCTCTCCCGGGAAAAAGACGAACCCGTGCGCCAGTTCCTGGGGCGCCACGGCCCTTCGCTCGAGGGAGCGCGTCCGGAGGTCTTCCCGGATCTGGCGCTGCACGTCGCCGTCGGTCATGCCCTGGCTGCCTCCCAGCACGGCTCCCGTGGCCGCGCCCGCCGCCGCGCCCTTCATGGCGGCGTCGCCGACCCCCTGGCCGCTCACGATCCCGATGGCCGCGCCGATGATCCCGCCCGCGACGGCGCCGAGGGCGCCGTACTTGGCGGCTCCGGGGGCGACCTCTCCGAACTCCGTTTTCTTCGCGATGCGGTCATAGGCGAGCTTTGCGTCGAGGACCTGCCAGGCATTGTTGTCCACGTCGACGAGGATCGTCTGCTCGGCGACGATCTCGAGGGGGTGGGTTCCCTTGTTGTCGAAGACGACCTGGACGGGGAGGATGTCGGGACGGATGTCGAAGCCGAAGGCTTGCTGGGCCTCCTCCTGGTTGTCCCATGCCTTCGAGGCCACAACGGCGCCGCCGACGGTGGTGGCGTTTGGATAGGCTTGCGGCATCTTGAAGGGGACGACCTGGCGCTGGTAGCGGGCGCAGGATGCGAGCATGACTGCGGCGATCAGCACGGATGCGGTCACGACGAAGGCTCTTCTGGATGTCATGGGGGATTCCCTCCGTTTGCTCCAATGGCTATTCTTTCATGATTTCGGGCCCTTTTACGGTGCCAGCCCAACCTACAACAAACCCCTGCCGATGTCAACCGCCCCCGGCGCGTGCCCGGAACAGGGACATTCGTGATCTGGATGAACGCATCTTTTGCGATCTCGTTTCCTCTTTCCTGATGCCTGACGCCTGTCGCCTGAAGCCTGTCCTTTTGACAGAACTTGACAGCGTGTCGAAACCGCATTATCGTCGGTCGGTGCTCAACGTACTGTACAACCTCACCCTTCTCGCGGGCCTCGTGCTCGTCGCGCCGTATTACGCGTTCAAGATCCTCGTGACGGGAAAATATCGCCGGAGCATCGGGCAGAAACTGGGCGTCATTTCCGTGGAGGCGACATCAGCCCTCGAGGGCCGTCCCCGGATCTGGGTCCACGCCGTCTCCGTGGGCGAGGTCACGGCGGCGGCGCCCATCGTTGCCGCTCTCAGGGGAAAGCTCCCCGGGGCCTGCATCCTTCTGTCGACGGGAACGGAGACGGGCCAGGCCATGGCGAAAAAGCTCGTCCCCCAGGCGACGGCCTTCATGTATTTCCCGCTCGATCTCCCCTGGGTCGTCAAGCGCGTCATCTCGAAGATCGGCCCCGACGCGGTCGTCCTGACGGAAACGGAGCTGTGGCCCAACTTCCTGAGGGAGTGTTCGAAACGGGATATACCCGCCGTCCTGGTCAACGGCCGCATCTCGCCCCGGTCGTTCCGGCGCTATTCGCGGACGTCTTTTTTCTGGAGGGACGTCCTCGCGTCGGTCCGGGAGATCGGCGTGATCTCCGCGGTGGACGCAGACCGCATCAAGGCCGTCGGGGCGGAGCCTCGGAAGGTCCGTGTCATGGGGAACGCCAAGTACGACAGCCTCGCCTCGCGGGTGGGCGGCGAAGCCTGGTCCCGCAAGGCCGCCCAGCTGAAGATGACCGCGGACAACCGCGCCCTCGTGGCGGGAAGCACGCACGAGGGGGAAGAGGCCGTGGTCCTGAGAGTGTACCGCGAGCTCCTGCGGGACTTCCCGGATTTGAGGCTCCTGATCGTCCCGCGCCACCCCGAGAGAGGGACGGCTGTCCGCGACCTGGTGACACGGGGGGGGCACGCCTGCATCCTCATGAGCGAGATCCGTGCCGGGAGACGGCCCGAGGGGGAGGTCGTGGTAGTGGACGTCATCGGGGAGCTCTTCGCCCTCTACAGCCTCGCGACCGTCGTCTACTGCGGGGGAAGCCTTGTGCCGAAGGGAGGGCAGAACATCCTGGAGCCTGCGGCCTGGGGCAAGGTGGTCTTCTACGGGCCCTCCATGGAGGACTTCATGGAGGAAAAGGCCCTGCTGGAGGAGACCGGCGCCGGCATCTGCGTCAGGGACGAGAGGGAGATGCTTGCGGGGATGAAGCGGATGCTCTCGGATCCCGCGGAGCTCAGGCGCCTCGGTGCCGAAGGCCGGAAGCGGGTCCTGTCGAGCCGCGGCGCCGCCGAGCGGTATGCGGGGATGATACTCCGGGCTTTGGGCACAAGGCATCAGGCACCGGGCAGCAGAAACGACGCCCCCGGGCGGGCCTGATGCTTGCATATACAAACGGGCACGCAATGCCCGTTCTGATTTCGGCAGGTTCGGCGCAGGGGGAGGCCCGGTATCGGAAGCGGGGGTTCATTTCATTTCCCGATGCCTGGGGCCCGACGACCCCCCATGCCTATTTTGTTATTGACAACCCGGGCCCTTTCCTGGTACCTAGGGCGTACTTCCCGAGGGAATGACCGGAAATGACGACGATCGGTGCAAGAACAGAGTTGCTGAGCCTGCGTGGACTGTTGCGCCTCGCTCTGCTCCTGCTTCTGCAGATATACCGATCGCCCGCCGTTTTTAGAATTTAGGGAATCGAAGACGAAATTCTAAAGGCCATGGGCGAGAGCACATGGCCTTTTTTTGTGCCTTTCGGCAACAGGCGACACGGGGGAAGCCATGAAAGAGATCATCTGGTTCGGTCGGGGAGGCCAGGGCGCTGTCGTCGCCGCGCAGATCCTGGCGGAGTCGGCATACCTGGAGGGCTTCAAGGGCGTCACCTCGGCGCCCACCTTCGGCCCCGAGAGGCGAGGGGCGCCTGTCACGGCCTCGACGCGGATCTCGGAGGAGCCCATCCGGATGTTCTCCCAGGTGGAGATGGCCGACATCGCCGTCGTGCTGGACGAAACGCTCCTCGGCGTGGTTGACGTCAAGGGGCGGATCCGGAAGGGGGGCCTGGTAATCATCAACACGGCCTGCAAGCCGGAAGACGCAATCGGCAACGGCGATTTCGACGTGGCCACCGTCGATGCAACGGGGATCGCCCTGAAGCTTCGTCTCACGAGGGAAGGGGCCCCCCTGATCAACACGCCCATGCTGGGCGCCTTCGCGAAGGCCACGGGGATCGTGTCCCTGGCGAATGTCGAAAAGGCGCTTCGCAGCAAGCTCCCCCCGGCGGCGGCCGCGCAGAACTTCGACACGGTGCGGGCGGCATACGAGGGGACAGTCGTGGCAAGGAAGGCTCAAGGCCGGGGGCTGAAGGCGGAAGGCGGGCAAGGGACGGCATAGGGCGTAAGTCGGAACCGACCACCAAGAGGCAGAGGCAAAGGACATGAAAAAAAAAGACGAGAACATTTCGGCCATGTGCAGGCCCTGCATCGGCGAGGCGGGCAGGACGGGCGACTGGCGGGACCTGCGGCCCGTCATCGACCACAGCAAGTGCACGCCCTTCGTCAAGAAGAAAGCCGCCTGCTATCTCTGCTGGCTCTACTGCCCGGAGGCCGTGGTCAAGGCGGGGATCCCCGTCGAGATCGACCTCGAGTACTGCAAGGGCTGCGGCATCTGCGCCGAGGAGTGCCCGTCGAGGGCCATCACCATGGTGAGGGAGGACCAGTGCAATGACTGACGCGCGCATCATCACCGGCAACCAGGCGGCGGCGCTTGCGGCCAGGCTCTGCGAGGTCCAGGTCGTTGCCGCCTACCCGATCACCCCCCAGTCCCAGCTCGCCGAGATGCTCGCCCAGCAGGTGGAGAGCGGCCAGCTGCGGGCCGAGTACGTCCGCGTGGAGGGAGAGCACTCGGCCATGACGGTCTGCATCGGGGCCTCCACCGTGGGCGCCCGGGTCTTCACAGCGACCAGCTCGAACGGGCTGCTCTACATGCACGAGCAGCTTCACTGGGCGGCGGGCTCCAGGCTTCCGATCGTCATGTGCACCGTCAACCGCGGCGTGGGCGCCCCCTGGTCGATCTTCAACGACCAGCAGGACTCGCTTTCTCAGCGCGACACGGGCTGGATCCAGATCTACTGCCGCGACAACCAGGAGATCCTCGACACAGTGATCCAGGCCTACAGGATCGCCGAGAGCGTCTACGTGCCCGTCATGGTCTGCTTCGACGGCTTCGTGCTCTCCCACACGATGATGCCCGTCGTCAGCCCGGCCCCGGCGGCCGTCCGGAAGTTCCTGCCGCCCTACAGGCCCCACACGATTCTCGATGCCGAAAACCCGATGACCCTCAACTCGGTCCTCCTGCCCAACCGGCGCCCGGACGCCGAAGGGGTCGTCTGCGACGGCTACATGGAGATGCGCTGGAAGCTGCAGAACGCCCTCGACCGGGCCCCCGAGGTCATCCGCGAGGTGAACCGGAGCTTCGCCGAGGCCTTCGGGCGCGACCACGGCGGGATGCTCTGGACGCACCGGACGGAGGATGCCGAGGTGATCCTCTCGAGCATGGGGTCGATGGCCGCCGAGGCCACCGTTGCCGCCGACATCCTGCGTGACGAGGGGATCCGCGCCGGCGTCGTGGGGATTCGCGTCTACCGCCCCTTCCCCGCGAAAGAGGCCGTCGAGGCTTTCCGGGGCGCGAAGGCCGTCATCCTCTTCGAGAAGAGCATCAGCTACGGCTACGAGGGGGGGCTGTGCTCCGATCTCAAGGCCGCCTTCTACGGCAGCGG
>MVQS01000125.1 GCA_002067855.1 Syntrophaceae bacterium PtaB.Bin038 | reverse complement strand
GGCATTCGGGAAATTCTATTGTTTTTTTGAGGGGATGTTATTAAATAGTCCCTGCAATAGCAAGGGCGAGTTCACATGCCGCGGATCAATCCCGCGTGAGCGGGATTTCTCCCGATCGCGCACGCGAAGTGAAGCGGATATGGTAAAGCACTACGACGTCATCGTGGTCGGCGGCGGGCACGCGGGGTGCGAGGCGGCCCTCGCAGCCGCGCGCATGGGCTGTGAGACCCTCCTGTTCAACATCAACCTGGACTCCGTCGCGCTCATGTCCTGCAACCCCGCCATCGGCGGGCTTGCCAAGGGCCAGCTCGTCAAGGAAATCGACGCCCTCGGCGGCGAGATGGGCAGGATCGCCGACCGGACGGCCGTCCACTTCCGCCTGCTGAACTCCTCGAAGGGGCCCGCCGTGCAGTCCTCCCGCGTCCAGTGCGACAAGCAGCTCTACCGCCTGGCGATGAAGGCCGTCGTGGAGCGGCAGAAGGGGCTCCACCTCCGCCAGGCCCTCGTGGAGCGCATCGCCGTCGAAGGGAGGCGCATCGCGGGCGTCATCGACAGCACGGGGTTCTTCTACCCCGCGAAGGCCGTGGTGATCACCACGGGCACCTTCCTCAACGGGCTCATCCACATCGGCACCTTCCGCACCCCCGCCGGACGCGCCGGCGAGATCGCCTCCCTCGGCCTGGCCGAATCGCTGCGCGGCCTCGGGTTCGACATGGGGCGCATGAAGACGGGGACCCCGCCGCGCCTGAAGGCCTCCACGATCGACTTCGGGCGTCTCGAGCGCCAGGACAGCGACCCCGCGCCCCGGCCCTTCTCGTACACGACGGAGAGGCTCCGGGAGGAGCGCCTGCCCTCCTACTTCTCCCACACGACGGAGGAAACGCACCGGCTGCTGCGGGAGAACATCGCCCTGTCCCCCCTCTACTCGGGCGTCATCACAGGGGTGAGCGCCCGCTACTGCCCGTCGCTCGAGGACAAGGTCATGCGCTTCTCCGACCGGGGCCGCCATCCCGTCACGCTGGAGTTCGAGGGGCTCGACACGGAGGAGGTCTACGCCAAGGGCCTCGGCAACTGCCTCCCCCTGGAGCTTCAGGAGCGGATCGTCCACAGCGTTCCCGGCCTGGAGAGGGCCGAGATCATGCGACCGGCCTACGCCATCGAGTACGACTACGTCCAGCCGACGGGGCTGAAGCAGACCCTGGAGACGAAGCGCATCGCCGGGCTCTTCCTTGCGGGGCAGATCAACGGCACCTCGGGGTACGAGGAGGCCGCCGGCCAGGGCCTCTGGGCGGGCATCAACGCGGCCCTGCTGGTCCAGGGACGGCCGCCGTTTGTCCTGGAGCGTTCCGAGGCCTACCTGGCCGTCATGGTCGACGACCTCGTGACGCGGGGCGTCGACGAGCCCTACCGGATGTTCACGTCTCGCGCCGAATACCGCCTCCTGCTCCGGGAGGACAATGCGGCGATCCGCCTCATGGGGAAGGGGCACGAACTGGGGCTCGTCCCGGACGAGCACTACCGGGACCTGCAGGGCCGCGTCGCCCGGATCGATAGCACCATCCGGCATTTATCGTCCCGCACGGTCTACCCTTCGGCGGAGACCAACCGGATTCTGGCGGAGCGCGGCTCGCTGCCCATCCGCAAGCCCCTCTCGCTTTTTCACCTTCTCAAGCGCCCCGACATGGGCTACGATGATCTCGCGGCCTTCGACGCCGACCTGCCCGCCGTGGAGGAGCCGGTGAAGAGGCAGGTCGAGATCGAGTCCCGCTACGAGGAGTACATCGGCAGGCAGAACGAGGCCGTCGGGAAATTCCGCGAGATGGAGCGCAGGAAGATCCCCGTCGGCATCGACTACTTCGCGATCCCGAGCCTCTCGAACGAGCTGAAGTGCAAGCTCGACGCTGTACGCCCGGCCTCCTTCGGGCAGGCGCAGAGGATTCCCGGCATGACCCAGGCGGCCCTGGCGGCCATCCTGGTCTACCTCAAGAAGAAGGAGATGGAAGAGGCGGCCGCCGACGCATGAAAGGAGGGACCCCATGCGCCGGAAGGGTCAGGACAGAAGCGACAATGGGGAGGACCGCAGGGGGATGCCCGTCTCGAGGGGCAGGGTGGGCGCCGGGATCGGCACCGCGATCCCGGTGACCGTGGCGCTCTTTTTCGGCATCGACCCGTCGGTGATCCTCCGGTCCGTGCCCGAGAGCGGGCCCCCGCCGTGACGCAGCAGGGCCCCGCGGGGCGGGACGAGATGGCCCAGTTCGTCGCCGTCGCGCTCGCCGACACGGAGAAGACCTGGCACGGCGCCTTCCGCCAGTCCGGCAGGTCCTACCGGGAACCGAAGCTCGTCCTGTTCACCGGCGCCGTCCAGTCCGCCTGCGGGTTTGCCCAGGCGGCCATGGGGCCCTTCTACTGCCCGCAGGACCACAGGGTCTGCATCAACCTTTCCTTCTACGAAGATCTGAAAACCCGATTCAACGCCCCGGCGATTTCGCGCAGGCCTACGTCATCGCCCACGAGGTGGGGCACCACGTCCAGAACCTGCTCGGGATCACCGACAAGGTCCAGGGGACGATGCGGCGCGTGAGCCGGGCCGAGGCCAACCGCCTCTCCGTGCGGATGGAGCTGCAGGCCGACTGCTTCGCGGGCGTCTGGGGCCACCACGCCGACCGATTCCGACGAATCCTCGAGCCGGGGGATCTCGAGGAGGCTCTCCGCGCCGTGAGCGCCATCGGCGACGACCGGATCATGAAGCAGACCCGCGGCACCGTGGTGCCGGACGCCTTCACGCAAGGCACTTCGGAGCAGCGGGTGCGGTGGTTCCGGCGGGGCTTCGAGGCGGGCGACCCGAACCGCTGCGACACGTTCCGGGCCCCGGAGCTCTAGGGTGACGGCGCTGCAGCCGACGCAAAAAAGGCAAGGTCTCTCACCCTGCCTTTTTTTCGTTCCGAATGGAACCCGCGGTCCCGTCTTCTCAGAACTGCCTCGTTTCCTTCGTGGGGATCACGGTCTCGGGGTCGGGGCTCGTGAAGTCGACCGTTTCGGACGAACCCTCGCCGCCCCCCCGGCCCCGCCTCCCGGGGCCGTTCGAAGGCGCTTTCCTGTCTACCTCCACCCGAAACATGGACATCACCGAGGCCAGCTCCTCCGCGTTTGCGGCGTTCTGCTGGGTGACCTGGTTCATGTCGGCGACGGCGCGGTTGATCTGGTGGATCCCGTCGGACTGCTCCCGGGAGGCCGCCGCGATCTCCTCCATCAGCTCCTGGACCTTCTTCGAGCTGCCGATCACGCTTCCGAAGGCGTCGTTGGTCGCCGTGACCAGTTTCTCGCCCCCGCGCACCTTGTCGACGATGTCCTGGATGAGGTTGGCCGTGTCCTTGGCCGAATCCGTCGCCCGCAGTGCGAGGTTGCGGACCTCGTCGGCCACCACGGCGAATCCCGCCCCCGCCTCGCCCGCCCGGGCAGCCTCGACGGCCGCATTGAGGGCCAGCAGGTTCGTCTGGAAGGCCACCTCGTCGATGTTCTTGACGATCTTCTGGGTCTGCTCGCTCGCCCGCGCGATCTCCGTCATGGACCGGGTCAACTCCGTCATGGCGTGGTTGGCCTTTTCGATGGCCTCCCGGACCGTCATCATCAGCTGATGGGCGGCCGCGGTGTTCTCCGCGTTCTGCTTCGTCATGGAAGACATCTCGTCGAGCGACGCCGACGTCTCCTCGATGGAGGCCGCCTGCTGGGACGACGAATCGGACAGCACGCTGGAGATCGCCATGGACTGCCCCACGGCCTCACCCATCTTCTTGCGCATGGCGTTGACCGACTCGGCCAGTTCCCCGATCTCGTCCCGGGAGAGAACCCGGATGTCCTGAGTCAGGTCCCCTTCTGCAACCTTCCTGATGACCCCCACTGATTCCTTCACCGGTTTCGTGATCAGACGGGCCATGACCAGGTTGAGGGCGACGGACGACAGGATGACGACGGCCAGCACGACGGCAAAGACACCCATCAGCCTGTTGGATTCCCGGATGGATCCTTCATAGTTTTCCTTGCCGAGTCGGTTCTCGAGCGCCATGAGTTCCGTCAGGGTCCTGTTGAGGGCCTGGTACTTCTCGTCGGTCACCGTCATGAACAGGGCCGCGCCGTTCACGTCGGCCGCCGCGATGTCCAGCAGTCCCAGGGCCGGCTCCTGGTAGAGCTTGAGCTGTGCCAGGGTGGTGTCGTAGAGTTTCTTCTCCTCGGGGGTGAGCGCGGCGCTCTTCTGGAGCCCCTGCACGAAGGCGATGCTCTTCTCGATGGCCGCCTTCTGTTCCTTGCCCAGGGCCTCCACCTTGGAAGCCTCGTAGTTCGCACCCGCCCAGCTGACCACCTTGTAGAGATTGGCGTGGACGTTGGCGATCGTCCGGCTGATCTCCGAGCTGTTCTGGTAGCCCTGGAAGCGGTTGTTGTAGATGTCGTCCATGGCCGCCTTCTGGCTCGTCATGCCGTGATAGGTGCCCGCCGCCAGGAGCAGCAGGAACAGGGAGACCGACACGGGGCCGATCAGAAGTTTCCTGGCCAGCTTCAGGTTGCGAAGGATCTTGTTCATCGTCCCGTCCCCTTTTTTTGTTGCAGGGGCCGGACGGGGTGGGCCCGCCCGGCCCGGCATGTCCGCCCGTTACTTGTACGCCCCGCAGGCGAGGATCACGTCGCCCACCTTCTGGAAAAAGACCAGCTTATCCTCGACCTTCTTGCTCTGGGGGTTGGTCCACTTGTAGTCGACCGTGCCGCTGGCCGAGGTCTTCGCCTTGTCGACGAGTTCCTTCATGAACTGCTTGCCCGTCGAGTCCTTGAGCTCGATGAGGGTCTTGCCGATGAGGGCCTTGTTCGCCCCGTGGGAGAGGATCTTCGCGTTCAGGTCGCTCACGTAGATGTAGAGGTCCCGATCCACGAACTTGCCCTTCGGGTCGTCGAACGCCGCAAATGCCTTGGCCTGCCCGTTCGCCTTGTAGAATTCCACGGCCTTGGCCAGCATCGCCTGGGCCTCCTTCGGCGTCCCCTTCGCCTGCGCGAAGGCAAATCCTGCGGTCAACGCGACGATCAGCAGCCCGATCCATACTTTCTTCATCTTCTCGTTCCTCCTGTTTTCTGTCGTTGTGTGGTTTGCCGTTCCCTGAAGGGTTTCGACCGACTTCCTTCGCATCCGGTTTGCGTGGTTTACATCCCCGTTTCCCCATGACCGACGCCTGCGACCGGGACGCATTCCGACCGTCAGGGCTTCCCCCGTGCAGTCGTCCCCCCGGACCGGAACACGTTCTTCCCGATGCCAGCGGTTCGATCCGACGACGCGAACTTTCAACAGAATGTTTCCGGAAGACGCACAGAGACAGGGCGATGTCGAAAGTGTCGCGGCCCCCGCAGAACATCCCGCCGGGCAGACAGGCGGCCGTTTGCCTTAAGCGTTTCTGTTCGGCGACTGGCTATCAAGAGGAGCTGTGAACTCCCGATCCTTCGATTTTCCCGCGGGGGAGGACAGGCAAAAATATGCTTTTATGAGGCTATGCAAGTACCGGGCCATGGATTCCACTGAGTGGACCGCGGCTCGGTACCCCCCCAAAAACGCAATCCGGGCAAGGGTTTCAGCCTGCGGGGAACGGTGCGGACCCGCCGGACGGCCTGGATCCAGAAAACCGAACCTGTCGGAACAACGACTATTCGGATCGGATTTCCAGCCGCACGGCCAGGGGCGCACCCGTCCGCGGGGCGGCGGCTGCGCTCTCGCTCAGCGGCCCCAGGGATGCGAGGTTCTCCCGCAGGGCCTCGAGGTCTTCCGGTCGGATCCGGGCCGTCAGGGTCACCCGCCCCTCCCGGGTGCTGCGCTCGATGGACCGGGCCCCGACTTTCCTGAGCGCCTCCTCGGCCCGGTCGGCGGCGCCGGGTGGGTCTTTGGCGCGGACGATGATGTCCAGATCAGGACGGGTCGACAGGGTTGCCGACAGCATGGGCGCCGCGGCGGGTGCGGCTTCCCCCCCCACCGCCCGCCCTGCCGCTGCGCCGGGCGGGGCCGTCAGGGCCTTCTGCGTCCGCTGCTCCGGCGCCGCCGGGCCCCGGGCCGCTTCCTGTCGGGCGGCCGCACCGCCGCTCTCCGGCCTTACCTCGTCCTTTGCGGGCGCAACCTTCCCGGGGGCCTCTTCGGGCAGGCGTGCGGACGCGACGGCGCCCGCTTTCGCGGCATCCCGGACGGGTTCGACTTTCCGTACCGGGCGATCCTCCTGTTCAGCAGGCGGCGCAAAGGCTTTCTTCTCCCGGACCGGAGGTCTTTCGTCCCGGGTCACCGTGTCTGCGGCAGGCGCCGCAGCCCCGGGGGCCTCCTGCACAGGGGCCGGGGGCGGGGCCACGCGACTGAACTCGGGCTCCCCCGTCCTGTAGACATTCCACGCAACGACGGCGACGAGAACCACGGCGAGGGCCTGGATGGGCACCTTGATGTGAAGAGGGAAAAAGAGCCTCCGCAGGACGCTGCGCCTGCCCTGCGCCTCTTCCCGCACGCGGGCCATCACCCGCGTCTTGAGCCAGGGCGGAGGCTCCACCTCCCCCAGTCCCTTGAGCAGCCGATCGGACGCCTGTAGCTCCGCGAGCGCCCTGCGGCAGTCCTCGCACGCCTTCAGATGCGCCTCGACCCGCTCCCTCTCTCCCCCGTCGAGGGCGCCGTCGATCCGTGCGGCAAGACGGGTTTCCATTTCCCTGCACGTCATGGCCACTCACCCAAAACCCTGACGAGGCAGTCCTTCAGCACGGCCCGGGCCCTGAAGAGCCTCGATTTCACGGTCCCCTCCGGCAGGTGCAGCATGCCGCCGATCTCCTCGTACGAAAAGCCCTGGATGTCCCTCAGGACGAGGACCTCGCGGAACTCCGCGTCCAGCGTCCCGATGCACTGCTGCACCCGGGCCTCGATCTCCTTCCTCTCGAGCCGCTCGTCCCCCGTCTCGCCGCAGTCGGGCACCTCCCTCCTCGGGCCGTCACCCTGAGGCCCGGCCGGGTCGTCGATGGAAGCGGCCTCGTGGCGGGACAGGGCCTGCACCTTCCGCATGCGGGTCCGGGCGTGGTTCACGACGATCCCGTAGAGCCAGGTGGAGAACTTCGCCTCGCGACGAAAGGACCGGATCGCGCGCCATGCCGCGAGGAATGCCTCCTGCACGGCGTCGCAGGCCTCGTCATAATCCCCCAGCATCCGGTAGGCGACGTTGAGCATCCGCTTCTGGTGCCTCTCGACGAGAATTTCGAAGGCATCCGCATCGCCCCTCTGGCATCGGAGGACGGCGTCGGCATCCTCGTCATCGGTCAACCGGTTCAAGACAGCAATCACGGCATCAGGCATCTCGGCTGTTTTCGTTCCCCCGATTTCCCGTCGCGGGGACCTTCTTGTCAAGAAAAATCCGTTCCGCACCGCGGCCTCGTGATGGAATGTGCGGGCGGGCCCCGCCGGGCGGCGGGGCCCCGATGAGGCGTTACGAGCCGCACACGACGGTGACGACCGCCCTGCCCTCCTTCCCATCCCGCGCGGCCGGCAATCGAATCTTTTTCAGACGCTCGACGATGCACTGCGCCGTTTCGGTGCCCGTCAGGGTGCCGGAGAGCACCCGGACGCCCTTCACGGTGCCGTCGGGGTTGACGGTGAGCCGGACGACGAGTTTCCCCCTTGCGCCGGCGAGGCAGGCCTCCAGATTCCGCCTCTGTCCGTCGAGTGCCTCGAGGAGGTCCGTCTTCGAGAGATTCCCGGAGACGGCGGCATCGGCGATGGGGGCGTTTGCCCGCTTCTCCCGGGTAAGGGCCGGGCCGCAGGCCGGCGCGGCTTCCCCCACGGCCGTCGCCATGAGGGGCCCCCGGGCTTTCATCGCATTGCCGCCCAGGGCGTGATCCGACACGCCCCGGGGAAGCGGCAGCGGTTGCCTGACCGTCGCGGTTGTCCCGTCGGCGTTGCGCGCCTGCGAATCGATCGCGACGAAGGAGGTGGTTGCCGTCAGTAGATTGTACCGGAGGCCCAGTTCGGTCAGATCCGCCGTTCGCTTGTCGCCGGCCCGCAGCCGGTTGTAATCGGAGAGCAACGCGATCCGGTGGCGCGCCCAGAGGTAGCGCAGGGCCGCATTCGAGGCCGAGGGCTTCACGCTGCCCGCCTCCAGCGTCTCGGCAAACCTCCCGTTGCCTGACATTCCGCTCAGGACGATCGCGCCCTTCGCCTTGCCGCGCCACTTGCCGAAGACGAGGACCGGGCGTTCGGCAAAGACGTCGGGGATGGTCAGAGGTTCCACGTCGTAGGCCTCGAATCCCCTGAAAGCGACCTTGACCTGCGTCAGCACGGGCGACTGGATCATGCTGCGGAACTTTTCCGCCGACGCCTGCGCCTCGGCGGGCTTCGTGACCACGAAGGGCTCGCCCATGCCGGCGCGGGCCATGCCCTCGATGAGGTGGCGGTTGACGGACGTGCCGATCCCGAAGGCGAAGACGTTCGCATGGCCCAGGTTGTCCCGGATCAGGTCGAAGGCCTCTTCCTCGACGGTCACATACCCGTCGGTCACGATGGCGACGGTGCGGGACGTCCCTTCCGCCTTTTTCAGGGACAGGGCGCGCCTGAGCGCGGGCAGCAGCTCCGTTCCCCCTCCCCCGCGCTGCCGGTCGATCAGCCGGACGGCCCGGGCGATGTTCTCCCGCGTGGCGGGAACCGACTCCTCGGCCAGGACGGACGAGCCGCCCGAGAAGAGCAGAACGTTGAAGCGGTCGGAGGGCCTCAGGTTCCCGAGCAGGTCGGCCATGAGCATCTTCGAGATCTCCAGGGGGAACCCGTGCATGGAGCCCGACACGTCGACGATGAAGAGGTACTCCCGGCCGGGGATGTCCGAGGGTGCGATCCGTCCCGGGGGCTGCAGCATGAGCAGGAAGAAGTTCTCCCCCTTTCCCTCGCAGAGCAGCAGACCCGATTGGATGCGGTCCCCGTCGAGACGGTAGCGCAGGATGTAGTCGCGGTTGCCGCCGCGCGATTCGGCGGGATCGAGAGAAACCTGCACGGAGGAAGGGCTCCCGTACACGGTCTTCACCTTATGGGACGGGGAGGCCAGCTCCCGGATCGGGATCCCCGCCGAGAGGTCGACGGTGATGTCGAAGGCATAGGTCGGGGCCTCCCCCTCGTGCAGGGTCGGGTTCTGCACCCAGCGCTCCGGGGCGGGCGCCCTTTCGGCTGCCTGGTTGGTGTATCGGGGACCGACCACGGCGGGGAAGACGAATTCGTAGACGCGGTCCGTCGGGACGATCAGCTCCGTGTACCGCATCTCCACCCGGATCTCGTCGCCGGGCATGATGTTGGCCACGCTCATCTGGAAGACGTTGGGCCTGTGCTGCTCGAGCAGGGAAGCGCTGCGTCCCTCGCCGCGGGCCTTTTCGTAGTCTCGGCGGGCCTCGTCGCGCTTCCGGATCTTCGCCTCGACGACGCGCTTACCGATCGTCATTTTCATCCCGTAGACGGCGGCCCGGGTCGAGGCGGGAAAGACGTAGACCGCCTCGATGGGCCTCCTCCCCTCATTCTTATAGAGCTGGGCGACGAGGACGTCGGCGATCACCCCGGAAATCCGCACCGACGCGGACGTGGATTTCATGGGGAGCCGGTCCAGGGCCGGATCGCCGCTGTTCACGAAGAAGTACGGGGACCGGGTGCGGTCGTCCGCCGGCTCCGAGCGGGCATGGGCCGCTTCCCAGGTGATCATCAGGACGGCCAGGGCGACGAGACCGAGCATTCGAATCGCCGGTTTCATGGGGCACCTCCTTCGGATTCGGGACGTTTGATGTCTTAGACAGGGGTGATTCCAGAAAAGTTCCCGCCGTACCGAACACGGCCCGGTTCCTGGACGGATTCTTTTTCCCCGTCCCCGTTCCCTGAACCCCGTCTTCACGTGACATTTTTGTTCATCCATAGGATGAACCCTTGTTTTTCGTGTCTTTTTCCGCTATAGGAACAAACGCGTAATCTCTTGGACACCCGGGACAGGACATGAGCCGTTTCAACTACGAGGAGCTTGCGGCCCTCCACAAGATCGCCCGGATACTCACCCAGCCGGGGGAGCTGCGCGACCATCTCGAAAAGACCCTGGACGAGCTGAGCAAGCGTCTCGGCATGGAGCGGGGGATGATCTCGATCCTCGATCAGACCACGAAGGAGGCCTGGCTGGAAGTGGCCCGCAGCGTGGACATCGAGGGCCTCGACATCCGCTACAAACCCGGGGAAGGCATCACGGGCAAGGTGGCCCAGACCGGCCGGCCCATGGCGATTGCGAACCTGGGGAAGGAGAATCTCTTCCTGGACCGCACGGGGGCGAGAAAGAACCTGGACCGTTCCCAGCTGGCCTTCCTCTGCGTGCCCATCCTCTACGACGGCAAGGTGGTCGGGGTGCTCTCGGCCGACAAGCTCACTCACAAGGTGACGGACCTCGAGGAGGAGGTGGCCGTCCTGTCGGCCGTGGCGGAGCTGATCGGCAAGGCGGTGCACGGCCTCGGGCTCGAGGAGGAGAACCGCAGGCTGCGGAAGATGCTGACCCGGACGCGGGCCATCTCCACGGACATCATCGGGAATTCGAGGCCCATGCAGGACGTGCTGAGCTTGATCTCCCAGGTCGCCGACTCGAGCACGACGGTCCTCATCAACGGGGAGACGGGGACGGGGAAGGAGCTCGTCGCCCGGGCCATCCACGCCAACAGCCCCCGCAGGGACGGCCCCTTCATCCAGGTCAACTGCGCCGCCATGCCCGACACCCTCGTGGAAAGCGAACTCTTCGGCCACGAGAAAGGCGCCTTCACGGGGGCCATCCAGCGCCGGCGGGGGCTCTTCGAGGAAGCCCACGGCGGGACGATCTTCCTCGACGAGATCGGGGAGCTCTCGCAGGCGGCGCAGGCGAAGGTGCTCCGCGTGCTCCAGGAGAAGCAGCTGCAGCCCGTGGGGTCCTCGAGAACGGTGACGGTGAACGTCCGCGTCATCGCGGCCACGAACCGCAACCTGGAGCAGGACGTCGCCGAGGGCCGGTTCCGGGCCGACCTGTTCTACCGCCTCAATGTCTTCCCGATCTACATGCCCGCGCTTCGGGAGCGGGGCAGCGACATCATCCTGCTGACGGACCACTTCATCCTGAAGTACGCGAAGATGCTCGGCAAGCGCGTGAAGCGGATCTCCACGCCGGCCCTGGACATGCTCCTGGCCTACCACTGGCCGGGCAATGTCCGCGAGCTCGAGAACTGCATCGAGCGGGCCGTGATCCTGGCGACGGGGGATTCCATCGAAAGCACGCACCTGCCCCCCTCGCTGCAGATGAAGTCGAAGGAGGCCGCCAAGAAAGAGCGGGGCAAGCTCGAGACCCTGGTCAACGCCTACGAGCGTTCCCTGATCATCGATGCCCTGAAGGACGCCCGGGGCAACCAGACCCGGGCGGCAAAACTGCTCGCCACGACGAAGCGGATCATCCAGTACAAGATCGCGAAGTACGAGATCGACCCGAAACGCTTCAAGGCCAAGCGGCTCGCCTGAGGCCGGCAAGCGACTCGGGGGAACCCGGTAATTTTTCGGGACATCGCGTTTTTGGAACAATTCTGTTCTCTTTCCCTCCCCGAACGGTACTGCACGGCACGTCTCCCCCCTTGACCGGACTCCGTACCCGTCATGGCCGTACTGATTTTCACTAATTCATTCGAGCACTTGGAATGTAAGCCCGCATCCTTGACCCCTTCGGATGGACCCGCGGCGGCTCATGGCACGCTTCTTGTCAAATGAGTCCAGCGGGTTCAGCACGCCACAATGACCAGAAAGGGTGGGAATCATGAAAACGCAGACCCTCAACAGCCGGACGGTGTCTTCCCTGGCGAGCCTCATGAACGCCTACGAACGGGCCCTCATCATCGACGCCCTCGTGAGCACCCAGGGGAACCAGAGCCAGGCGGCCAAACTGCTGGGGACCTCGAAGCGCGTCATCCACTACAAGATCCACAAGTACGGGATCGACCCACGACGATTCAGGCTTGGGACGTAGAGGGACCCCGGCAGGGACAAAGGTCATTACAATTTTGTTCATCGGCATTCGCGTGGCACAATATTGTCCATTATTTTCGATGAACCTTCGCGATTGACGGGCGTTCATCACATTCACAGAGGATTCGGCATCATGTGCAGACTGTTCGCCATCACAAGTCAGAACCCCCTCTCCCCCATGGTCGCCCTCGAGGCGCTCAACGTCATGAAGGAAGGGCACGACGGCTCCGGGGTGGGCCTTTACCTCACGGACCTGGCCGGCGATTTCGAGCCCTACAAGGAACTCCCCACGCTTTCCGGCATCTTCAGCAACGCGGGCATGAAGAAGCTCGACGACTACATGCTGGCCCGGGGGTTCCGGCCGAAGTTCGAGCGCACGATCCGCCCGTCGAAACCGGCCCCGGCAGGGACGCCCCGCAGGGACGTCTACCTGGTCAGCGTCTACGACTACCCGGACGAGTGGAAATACCTCCCCAGGGCCGAGGTCCGGTTCCGCCTCATGCTCACGCGTGTCACGCTCCGCCAGATGGGTCTCGAGGACGGTTCGATGATGGTCTTCAGCTTCTGGCCCGACACGATCATGATCAAGGAGATCGGCGACCCCATGGAGATCGCCGACTACCTCGACCTGGGGGACCGCAACATCCTCGCCCGGAGCATGCTGGCCCAGGGGCGGCAGAACACCAACTACGCCATCACCCTCTACGCCTGCCACCCCTTCTTCGTCCAGGGCGTGGCCACGATGACCAACGGGGAAAACACGGCCTTCATCCCCATCCGCGAGTTCCTCATGTCGAGGCGGTTTCCCGGCTACATCGGCTACCAGTCGGACTCGGAGGTCTTCACCCACATCCTTCACTACACCTACTACACCCTCGGCATGGGGCTCGAGGCCTACAAGCAAATCATCACGCCGCTCCGGGACGACGAGCTGGCGAAGCACCCCGAGACGTCCAGGCTGCGGCTGCTGAAGCACACCTGCCGGCCGCTGACCATCGACGGGCCCAACTGCGTCATGGGCTTCACGCCCGACAGGACGATGTTCATCGTCCAGGACAGCAAGAAGCTGCGCCCCGGGATCATCGGCGGAAAGCCGGGCCTGTACGCCGTTTCCTCCGAGCTGTGCGGTCTCGACGCCGCGATCCCCGACCGGGACCGCAGCAAGGATTTCCAGCCCATGAAATACGATGTCGCGTACGTGGACAACAACCGCAGGGAGATCAAGACATGGAACCAATGGGAACCCTTCACCCATCCGCACTGAGCAAGAAGGACCTGCACTGGCGGATCCTGTGGGACAAGGAGAAGTGCACCCTTTGCGGGCGGTGCACGGCCGTCTGCCCCGTCCAGGCCATCGAGCTCGGCGTTCACCGCAAGCGGCTCGTCACCGTGCCCCTGGGGATCAAGGACACGCCCGCCGCGGCGTTCACCGTCTACCACGGCATCGACCAGCGCACCGACGCCGCCTTCGCATGCGTCGGCTGCGCCATGTGCAGCATGGTCTGCCCCAACGACGCGATCTTGCCCGTGCTCAACGAGGACGTCGACAAGCAGCGCTTCCACATCAACAACGGCGGCATTCCGCGCCGCCGGGGCGGGCGCCGAAACAGCCCGGGCAGCCTCCTCGATCAGATCAAGTTCGTGCGCATCTCCATGCTGACCGACCCGGCGCTCGACGCCGGACGGCACGAGTTCGAGCTGCGGACCCTCCTGGGCCGCATCCTCCCCCCCGAGGAGGCCCTGGCCTTCAGCCGCGACAACGGGTGGATCCCGCCCGTCCGGGAGATCTACCCCCTGGTCATCGGCAGCATGTCCTTCGGCGCCCTGTCCCCCACCATGTGGGAGGGGCTCCAGATGGGGGTGGCCTACCTCAACGAGGAGATGAACATGCCCGTGCGGATGTGCACGGGCGAGGGCGGCTGCCCTCCCCGCCTGCTGCGGTCGCGCTTTCTCAAGTACGTCATCCTCCAGATCGCCAGCGGCTACTTCGGGTGGGACGAGATCATCCGCGCACTGCCCGAGATGAAGGAGGACCCCTGCGCCGTGGAGATCAAGTACGGCCAGGGCGCCAAGCCCGGCGACGGGGGGCTCCTGATGTGGTACAAGGTCAACAACCTCATCGCCCGCGTCCGCGGCGTGCCCCCCGGCGTGAGCCTGCCGAGCCCTCCCACGCACCAGACGAAGTACTCCATCGAGGAGTCCGTGGCGAAGATGATCCAGTCCATGTACATGGCCTGGGGATTCCGGGTGCCCGTATACCCGAAGATCTCCGGGACCAGCACGGCGCTGGCCGTCCTGAACAACCTGGCCCGCAACCCCATCGCGGCGGGTCTCGCCATCGACGGCGAGGACGGGGGCACCGGGGCGGCCTACAACGTCTCCATGGACCACATGGGGCACCCCATCGCGAGCAACATCCGCGACGCCTACCTGACCCTCGTCACGGTCGGCAAGCAGAACGAGATCCCCCTCTTCGCCGGTGGGGGCATCGGCAAGAACGGCAACCTGGCGGCCAACGCGGCGGCGCTCATCATGCTGGGGGCCAGCGGCGTCCAGGTCGGCAAGTACATCATGCAGGCCGCCGCGGGATGCCTGGGGTCGGAGCACGACCGCTGCAATATCTGCAACATCGGGCAGTGCCCCAAGGGCATCACCTCCCAGGATCCGCGCCTGTACAGGCGTCTCGACCCCGAGCACGTGGCCCAGCGGCTGGTGGACGTGTACCTGAGCTTCGACACGGAACTCAAGAAGATCGTGGCCCCCCTCGGCCGCTCGACGTCGCTGCCCATCGGGATGTCCGACGCCCTCGGCATCGCCGACCGAAGCGCCGCGGAGAGACTGCAGATCAAATACGTCGTCTAACGGAAGGAACCTCAACGTGGCCATGCGAAAAAACGCACCGAAGAGAATACAGGAAGCCGCGCGCGCGCCGGCGGTGATCCACGGCGTCGAGAGCGGAAGGCGCGTCGAGACCCGCGTCCTTGAGGAGCGCATTCAGAAGGCCGTCGCCGAAGGCCACCGCCTCATCGAGGTGCAGGCCTTCGGTCAGCACGGCATCGGCGGCCGGCTCTGGAAAGCGGGCGACGAACCCGTAACGGTCCGGATCACGGGCTGCCCCGGGCAGCGCGTGGGCTCCATGGGGTTCCCGAACACCCGGATCGAGGTGATGGGCCCCGCCTCGGACGACGTGGGCTGGCTCAACGCGGGGGCGCACATCGTCGTGCACGGCCAGGCGACCAACGGCGTCGGCAACGCCATGGCCCAGGGGAAGATCTACGTGGCCGGCGACATCGGGGCCCGGGGCATGACGATGACGAAGGCGAACCCGCGATTTGCCCCGCCGGAGCTGTGGGTCCTCGGCGGCGCGGGCGACTCCCTGGCCGAATTCATGGCGGGCGGCACCGCCGTCATCTGCGGCCACGAGGCGCACCACCCGGACAATGTCCTCGGCCACCGGCCCTGCGTGGGCATGGTGGGGGGCCGCATTTTCTTCCGCGGCCCCCACAAGGGGTTCAGCAGCGAGGACGCCCGGCTCGCCGAGATCGGCGACGGCGAGTGGGACTGGCTCGCCGCCAACCTCAAGGAATTCCTCCGCGCCGTCGGCCGGAGCGGCCTGCTCGAGACGCTGCTTTCGGACCGCGCGGCGTGGAAGCTCCTCGTGGCCCGCAAGCCCAGTGAAAAGGGCGTCAGGGCCGTCCGCACGATGGACGATTTCCGCCGGTTCGTCTGGGACCAGGAACTCGGCAAGGGCGGCCTCATCGGGGACCTGACCGATCTGGACCGGAGCCCGATCCCGGTCATCACGACGGGGATCCTGCGACGCTACATCCCCGTGTGGGAAAACCTGAAATTCCTGCCGCCCTGTCAGGCGAACTGCCCGACGGGAATCCCCGTGCAGAAGCGCTGGGAGATGGTGCGCAGGGGACTCATCGACGAGGCCGTCGACATCGCCCTGGCCTACACGCCCTTCCCCGTCACGGTCTGCGGCTACCTCTGCCCCAACGTCTGCATGCAGCACTGCACGCGCGCCGTCGAGGGGCTCAAACCCGTGGACATCACCGTTCTCGGCAAGTCGAGCCTCCGGGCCAGGCCGCCCGAGCCGGCCCCGGCCACGGGCTACCGGGTCGCGATCGTCGGCGGGGGCCCCGCGGGCCTCTCCATCGCCTGGCAGCTCTACCTCAAGGGGCACCAGCCCGTCGTGTACGACCGCGGCGAGGAGCTGGGCGGCAAGATCACGAGCACCATCCCCAGCCTGCGCATCCCCGACGAGATCGTCCGTCACGAGATCGACCGGGTGAAGAGCCTCATTCCCAGGGTCCGCCTCAACCGGGAGATCACCCGGGAGGAGTTCACGAAGATCCGCGACGAGTTCGACTTCACGGTCATCGCCACGGGTGCCCAGAAACCCCGGATGCTCCCCATCCCCGGGATCGAGCGGGCCCTGCCGGCCCTCGACTTCCTGCGGGCGGCGAAGGCGAATCTCATCCGCGTCGGCAGGCGCGTCGTCGTCATCGGCGCGGGCAACGTGGGCTGCGACGCGGCCACGGAGGCGTCCCGTCTCGGCGCCGAGGAGATCACGCTCATCGACATCCAGGAGCCCGCCTCCTTCGGGAAGGAGCGCGAGCACGCCGAGGCGGCGGGGGCCGGGTTCCTCTGGCCCGTCGCGACGCGTGCGATCACCGCGGAGGGCGTGGAGCTCACGCGGGGCGACGTGCTGCCCGCCGACACGGTCATCGTGGCCGTCGGCGACATGCCCGACCTGTCTTTCCTGCCCGGGGAGATCGCGACGGAGCGGGGGTTCGTCGTCGTCAACGAGCGCTTCCAGACAAGCGACCCCAAGGTCTTCGCCGTGGGAGACTCGGTGAGGCTGGGCCTGCTCACGGAGGCCATCGGCGCCGGCCGCAAGGCCGCCGAGGCCATCGACGCCCTGCTGAAGGGCCGCGAGGTCTCCTTCGACACGCTTGCGCCCATCCCCGCGGCCCGGATCAAGCTCGAGTACTACGACCCGCGGGTGAAGGGCTTCGGCGACGCGGACGAATGCGCCGGCGAGTGCGCCTCCTGCGGCTCCTGCCGCGACTGCTCGATCTGCGTCACGATCTGCCCGCAGAACGCCATCTCGCGCAAGGATCTCGGAGGCGGGGCCTACGAGTACACCGTGGATGCGGATCGCTGCATCGGGTGCGGCTTCTGCGCCGGGGCCTGTCCCTGCGGGATCTGGCAGCTCGTGGAGAACGTTCCGCTGGAAAGCGTCAACGGAGCGAACTAGAGGCCGCGGGGCGGTCGGGTCCCGGGCCGAATGAAAACACTTGATTTTTGGACAGGCTCTGTCAAAATCCTTCATCCCGATTCGGGTGCCCGCGGTGCCCGGGTCTGAATGAAGCAACACCTGACCCCACGAAAAGGAGGCCTCCATGATCCAAATGAGAGATGCGAAGGATGTACAGAAGTTCGTCAAGGAGAAGAACGTCAGCTTCATTCAGTTCTGGTTCACCGACGTCCTCGGGAAGTTGAAATCCTTCAGCGTGACCCCCTCGGAGCTCGAGGAAGGTCTCGCCGAGGGCATGGGCTTCGACGGCTCCTCCATCGAGGGCTTCGCCCGCATCGAGGAGAGCGACATGATCGCCCTGCCGGACCCCAAGACCTTCCAGCTCATCCCCTGGCGCCCCAGCGACCGCCCCGTGGCCCGGATGTTCTGCGACATCATGAACCCCGACGGCACGAATTACATGGGCGACCCCCGCTACGCTCTCAAGCGGATCCTCGCCAAGATCGCCAAGCAGGGCTACACCTACTACGTGGGCCCCGAGCTCGAGTTCTTCTACTTCGCCAATGACTCCGACGCCGAGATCCTCGATCAGGCCGGCTACTTCGACGGTCTGCCGGTGGACCGCGGCACCGACCTGCGCCGCCAGACGATCTTCGCTCTGCAGAGCATGGGCATCCGCGTCGAGTACAGCCATCACGAGGTGGCCCCGAGCCAGCACGAGATCGACCTGCGCTACCAGGACGCCCTGACCATGGCAGACACCGTCATGACCTACCGCGTCGCCGCCAAGGAGATCGCCCGGCAGAACGGCGTCTACTGCACCTTCATGCCCAAGCCGATCTTCGGCCAGAACGGCAGCGGCATGCACGTCCACCAGTCGCTCTTCAAGGGAAGCAAGAACGCCTTCTTCGACGGAAAGGACGCCTACCACCTCTCCGCCCTGGCCAAGAGCTACATCGCGGGGATCATGCGGCACGCCCGGGAGATCACGGCCGTCACCAACCAGTGGGTGAACTCCTACAAGCGCCTGGTGCCGGGCTACGAGGCGCCGGTCTACTGCGCCTGGGCGCGCCGGAACCGCTCCGCCATGATCCGCGTGCCCATGTACAAGCCCGGCAAGGAGAAGGCCACGCGCATCGAGTTCCGCTCGCCCGATCCCGCCTGCAACCCCTACCTGGCCTTTGCGGTGATGCTGGCGGCGGGCCTGAAGGGCGTCGAGGGCAAGTACCCCCTGCCCGAGCCGGTGGAGCACGACATCTTCGAGATGGACGAGAAGGCGCGCGCCGAGGCCGGGATCACCTCCCTGCCCGGGAGCCTCTGGGAAGCCCTCGAAGAGACCAAGCAGAGCGTGCTGGTCAACGAGACGCTGGGGGATCACATCTTCGGCAAGTTCGTCGAGAACAAGAAGAAGGAATGGGACATGTTCCGGACCCACGTCACGGACTTCGAGATCAGCCGGTACCTGCCGATGCTGTAAACGGAAAGGGGCAGCCTCCGGGCTGCCCCTTTTCGCGCACCGAGGATCAACGGGATCAACAGACATCATGCACCTGCTCAAAAAGCGTCCACGAGCCCTGCTCGTCCTGGAGGACGGGAGCGTCTACCGCGGGGTTGCCTTCGCGCACAGGGGGCAGTCCATGGGCGAGGTCGTATTCAACACGGGAATGACGGGCTACCAGGAAATCCTCACGGACCCCTCCTACAAGGAGCAGATCGTGACGATGACCTACCCCCTCATCGGCAGCTACGGGATCAACCCCGAGGACATGGAGTCGTCGCGGATCCATCTCGAGGGGTTCATCGTCAAGGAATACCAGCCGCACCCCAGCAACTGGCGCTCCACCCGGACCCTCAAGGACTTTCTCGAGGAGCACGGCAAGCTCGGCATCGAGGGGATCGACACGCGGGCCCTCACCCGGAAGATCCGCCTGGCCGGCGCCATGAAGGGCATCCTCTCCACCGAGACGGACGACACGAAGCTGCTTCTCGACCGGGTCCGGGCCTACCCCGGGCTCGTGGGCCGGGACCTCATCCCCTTTGTGACCTGCGAGAGGCCCTACCTCTGGAAGGGCAACGCCCCCCGCCCCATCGAAGAACTCGAGACGACGAAATCGCGGCTGCGCGTCGTCGTCATCGACTGCGGCGTGAAGTACAACATCCTGCGCAACCTCGAAAAACGGGGCTGCGAGGTCGTCGTCGTCCCCTGCCGGGCGACGGCCGTCGAGATCCGCGCCTACGCCCCCGACGGCGTGCTGCTCAGCAACGGGCCGGGCGACCCGGCCACCCTGCCCTACATCGTCAAGACGGTGCGGGACCTCCTGGGCCGAACCCCCATCTTCGGGATCTGCCTGGGGCACCAGATCCTCGGCCAGGCGCTCGGAGGAAAGACGGCCAAGCTCAAGTTCGGTCACCACGGCATCAACCAGCCGGCCAAGAACGTGAGGCGCAACCGGGTGGAGATCAGCTCCCAGAACCACGGGTTCACGGTCCTCCCCGAGACCCTGGGCACGCTCGTCACGGCGACGCACGTGAACCTCAACGACAACACCCTCGAGGGCCTCGTCGTCCCGGAGCTCAAGGCCTTCAGCGTCCAGTACCACCCCGAGGCGGCGCCGGGACCGCGGGACGCAGAGTACCTCTTCACGGAATTCACCGATCTCATGCTCAGAGAGAAACGCGGCGATGCCTAAGCGCACGGACCTGAAGAAAATCCTCCTCATCGGCTCGGGGCCCATCATCATCAGCCAGGCCTGCGAGTTCGACTATTCGGGCACTCAGGCCTGCAAGGCCCTCAAGGAGGAGGGCTACGAGGTCATCCTGATCAATTCCAACCCCGCCACGATCATGACGGATCCCGGGACGGCCGACCGCACCTACGTGGAGCCCATCACCCCCGAGGCGGTCGCCAGGATCATCGAACGGGAACGGCCCGACGCGATCCTGCCCACCCTCGGCGGCCAGACGGGCCTCAACACGGCCGTGGGCGTCGCCGGGCTCGGCGTGCTGGAGAAGTACGGCGTGGAGCTGATCGGCGCCTCGCTGGACGTCATCCACAAGGCCGAGGACCGCGAGAAGTTCCGCGACGCCATGGAGCGGATCGGCCTGCGGGTCCCGCGCAGCGGGTTTGCCCGGAGCATGGCCGACGTCCTCAAGGTGGCCGACGAGATCGGCTTCCCCCTCATCATCCGCCCCTCCTTCACCCTCGGCGGCACGGGCGGCGGCGTGGCCTACAACCGGGAGGACCTCGTCGACATCGCCAAGCAGGGGCTCGACGCGAGCCTCATCGGCGAGATCATGATCGAGGAGTCGGTGCTCGGCTGGAAGGAGTACGAGCTGGAGGTCATGCGCGACCGGGCCGACAACGTCGTCATCATCTGTTCCATCGAGAACTTCGACGCCATGGGCGTCCACACGGGCGACTCCATCACGGTGGCCCCCGCCCAGACGCTCACCGACGCGGAGTACCAGGCCATGCGCAACGCCGCCATCGCCATCATGCGCGAGATCGGCGTCGAGACGGGGGGCTCCAACGTCCAGTTCGCGATCCACCCGACAAACGGCGAGATGGTGGTCGTCGAGATGAACCCCCGCGTGTCTCGATCGTCGGCCCTGGCCTCGAAGGCCACGGGCTTCCCCATCGCCAAGATCGCCGCGAAGCTCGCCGTGGGCTACACCCTCGACGAGATCCCCAACGACATCACCCGCGAGACGATGGCCTCCTTCGAGCCCACCATCGACTACGTGGTGACGAAGATCCCCCGGTGGACCTTCGAGAAATTCCCCGAGACGGAGGACCTCCTCACGACGTCCATGAAGTCCGTGGGCGAGACCATGGCCATCGGCCGAACCTTCAAGGAGTCCCTCCAGAAGGCCGTCCGGTCCCTCGAGATCGGCCGCTTCGGACTGCTGCAGCAGCTGCCGCCGGACATCGAGAACGCCGAGGAGTACCTGATCCCCAGGCTGACGACGCCCAATTCCCAGCGCCTGTTCTACATCGCCACGGCCATCCAGTGCGGCATGCCCGTCGAGGACATCGCGCGCTACACCCATGTCGACCCCTGGTTCCTGCACCACCTCAAGGAGATCGTGGATGCCGAGAACGCCTTCCGGGTCCTCTCGCCGTCGGCCGAGGCGCTTCGAGAGGCCAAGGCGCTCGGGTTCTCCGACCGCTACCTCGGTCAGGTCTGGAACAAGACGGAAAAACAGATCCGGGACCTGCGCGGGCAGCACGGCGTCCTGCCCGTCTACAAGCTCGTCGACACCTGTGCCGCCGAGTTCGAGGCCTTCACGCCCTACTACTACTCGACCTACGAGACCGAGGACGAGTCGAGGCCCTCGGACAGAAAGAAGGTCGTCATCCTGGGCGGCGGCCCCAACCGGATCGGGCAGGGCATCGAGTTCGACTACTGCTGCGTCCATGCCTCCTTCGCCCTGCGCGAGGAGGGCATCGAGAGCATCATGGTGAACTCCAACCCGGAGACCGTCTCGACGGACTACGACACCTCCGACAAGCTCTACTTCGAGCCCCTCACGCTCGAGGATGTCCTGCACATCGTCCGGACGGAGAAACCCATGGGGGTCATCGTCCAGTTCGGCGGCCAGACGCCCCTGAACCTGGCCCGCGGACTCGCCGAGGCGGGCGTGCCGATCCTGGGCACC
>MVQS01000124.1 GCA_002067855.1 Syntrophaceae bacterium PtaB.Bin038 | reverse complement strand
GACGTGGTCAACCTCGTGAACCTGCGCTTCATCTCCGAGTACCACGGGGTTGCCGCCGAGGTGGTGATGGACCGCCGGGGCCGGGGCGAGCGCTTCGTCGTCATGAACAATCATTATTACAAGGAAAAGGGTAAGAAGCATCACGGCGACGACGGGGGCAAGGGCAAAGACGACCGGTGGGACAAGCACGACAAGGATCACAAGGGCAAGGAGAAAGGCCACGGCAAGGGCAGGGACGATTAGCGGCCTGATGGCCGCAGGCGTCTGGCATCAGGCTTCAGGCGTCAGCATACAGGGTGAAGAAAAGCGCCGGCGGGTTGCCGGCGCTTTTCTTGGCCCTCAAGTCGCGGTCAAAATCTTTGGCCTCAACAGATCGACAGGCGTTAAGCCTATTTCCTGCGTTCGACGCTCCGCAGGGCCTCGTCCATCTTCCGAAGTTCCTCGCCGTAGGCGGCCCAGTTGCCCTGCTTCATGTACTCCTGGGCCCGCCGGTAGTGCTGCAGGGCCTCGAGGGCCATCTCACGATCCGTTCGCTGCCTTGCCTCCGCCGCCGCCGTCTCGGCCGGAGGCCTTCCGCCCCTGTCGCGGATCAGCTCGCCGCCGAAGATGCGCTGCAGCGACTGCTCGAGCGTCTCCTCCATGGCAATCATGTTTCCGAACGCCACGATCACCCGCTTCAACTCCGGCAGTTGCCCCTTCTCGGCTGAGAGGTAGAGCGGCTGGACGTAGAGGATCGACTTCTCGATGGGGATCGCCAGCAGGCTGCCCCGGATCGCCTGCGACCCCCTCTGGTTCCACAGGGAGAGCTGCTTGGAGATCTCGGCGTCCTGGTCGATGCGGGCGTCGATCTGCCGGGGGCCGTAAACGAGCTTCTGCTTCGGGAACTGGTAGGCGATGAGCTTGCCGTAGTTCGGCATGTCGCAGCGCACGGCCATCCATGCGGCCATGTTGTCCTTACGGCTCGGGGTGAAGGGGACGAGCATGATGAACTCCTCCTTCTTCTCTCCCGGCAGCTTCATGATCGTGTAGTAGGGGTCCATCTCCTGCTCGCCGCTGCGTCCCGGTCTGCCCGGGATGGCCCAGAGATCCTCCTTGTTGTAGAATACCTGGGGGTCCTGCATGTGGTAGGCACGGAACATGTGGGCCTGGATGCCCAGCATCCCGCCGGGGTAGCGGATGTGCTTCTGCAGGGGCTCGGGCATCTCCTCCAGGGGCTTGAAGACCCCGGGGAAGATCTTCGCATAGGTCTGCAGGATGGGGTCCGTCGCGTCGCTCACGTAGATCTGCACCGTGCCGTCATAGGCGTCGACGAGGGCCTTGAAGGAGTTGCGGACGTAGTTGCCCACGTTTCGCAGGGGCTCCGAGTAGGGGAAGCGGTCCGTCATCGTGTAGCCGTCGACGAACCACACGAGCCGACCCTCGGGGGTGATGACGAGGTAGGGGTCGCCCTCGAGGCGCGCAAAGGGGGCGATCTTGGCGACCCGCTCGCGTGCGGTGCGATAGTACATGATGCGGCTCTCGTCGGTGATCTCGTTGGCCAGCAGGATCGTCACGGACCCGAACCGAGCCGCAAAGAGGAGCTTGCGGAAGAAGGAGAGGGGCACGCCGCCCTTGCCATCGTAGGTCGAATACACGTTCTTGTCCCCCACGGGGTAATCGAACTCGGGCGCCTTGGTGCGCACGAAGACGTATTCGTTCGATGTCTCCCCGTAGTAGATCTCCGGCCGGGTGACCTTGAGATTTGCCGTCGAGACGGGCGGGATGTCCTTGATGAAAAACTCGGGCAGCCCCTCGGCGGTGACGCGGTTCACGGGGCCGACGACGACGCCGTAACCGTGGGTGTAGGTCAGGTGTTCATTGATCCAGGTCCTCGACGGCAGGGACGGGTAGTGCAACTCGCGCGGCGAGATCATCACCTGCCGGTATTCTCCGTTGACCGTGTAGCGGTCGTTGTCCACATCGAGAAACTTGTAGTACGTCCGGATCTCCTGGAGCTGGCTGTAGGTCTGAAGCAGCGGCGCGTCGTTCCAGAGGCGGATGTTCTTGATCGTGAGGTCGTTGCGGCGCAGGTCCTCGCGCGTCAGGTTTTCCTCGGCTGGGAAGTCCCGCTCCTCGATGTTGTCGAGCTGGTAGGCGAGGCGCGTGTACTTGATGTTCCACTCGATGTAGGGCCTCTCGAGGACGATCTCGTTGGGGACGACCTGGAACTTCTGCACGAAGCCCGGGTAAACCCCCCGGCCGAGAATGAAGAGGGCCGCGAAGGCGCCGACGGCCGCGATGGGGATCAGCGCCCTGCCGGCGAAGGCGTAGGCGACGATCGCCGCCCCGCAGAGCGCGGAGACGACCATGAGGGCCTTGAGGACCCAGAGCTGGGTCGTCACGTCGGTGTAGCCCGGGCCGAAGACGACGCCGCGCTTGGTGAAGAGGATCTCGTTGAGGGAGAGCCACGAGCCGAAGACGCCCCAGAAGAAGAAGAGAGACACGAGGATCAGGAGGTGCCGCTTCGCCGCCGGCGCGAGACGGAAGATCTGCGGCGGCCGGATGACCACGGCTTTCCGCACGACGTAAACGACAGCCGTGGCGACAAGGGTGAAGAGGTTGAGGCTCACGAACCAGCCGAAGAGGTGGCTCAGCAAGGGCAGCTGGAAGACGTAGAACCCGATGTCCTTCCCGAAGAGGGGGTCGTTCACCCCGAAGGGCGTGGCGTTGAAGTACAGCAGCAGGTTCTCCCACTGATTGGCCCCCGCCAGCGCGGCAAACAGGCTCAGCAGAAGCGAGATCGCAAGGATTACGAGCTGCAGGGGCTTCTTTGCGGGGGTCACGTCGATCGTGTCGCTTTCCTCGTGCAGCTGGAATTGCGGGGCCAGGCGGTTGGCCGCGGTGAGGTTCAGAAAGAAGAACAGGAAATAGGGGATGCCGAAGAACGCGGCCGCCTTGAGCTGCGCGACCAGGCTGACGGTGAAGACGTTCTCGTAGCCCACTTCCTGGAACCAGAACCAGTCCGTGATCAGGCCGGCGGTCCGCCAGAAGAAGAAAAACAGCACGCCCAGGCCGAGGGCCAGGAGGAAGCCGCGCGGCAACTTTGTCGGAGGCCGGATGGTTCGGATGTCGACCATGATGGGATGTCCCCTCTTATGATTGGTTTCCCGGTTTCCGGGAACCTGTGGCGCACTATAGGGGATCGCCCGGGGGCTGTCAAGGGACGCATCCCGCACGGACCTTGACGGGGGATGTATAATGAACGACAATCTTTCATCGGAGGGATGCATCGACCCGGCGATACCGCTCAACCCATATTCCTCCCTTGACGGGAGGGGGTGAAGGGAAGGGGGAGTCTCCGGGCTCCCTGACAACGAGCGCCCGCGCGTGAGGGTCTTACAGGAGGGGATGGATAGGATATGGAAGCCTACCGAATCGGCGATCATATCGTCGCCGCCGACACGGAAGAGGATGCCCGCCACTTCTACAAAGAGGAGGTCGGGAAGGAGGCGCCTGCGGAAATCGAGGAGTTGAGCGTTTCCCTCGAGGTGCCGGCCGGCGAGGGGCAGACGGCCACCATCCGGGACCTGATGAACAAGGTGATGGACGAGCGCTGTGCCTGGCTGCGGATGGGCGTGCCCTGCGAGCTGCACTGGCCCTTCATCATCGCGAAGCTGAAGTGAGGGGTGCAGGGATTTTCCCTGCAAAAACAGTTTGTCATGCCGGGTTCGACCCGGAATCCTGTCTCAACATAAATTCCCGCCTGCGCGGGAATGACACCTTGAGGTAAGCGTTGACCCTTCGCCGCCCGATCCTCGTCCTGCTCATCCTCCTGATGTTTTCCGGCTGCGCCCGCAGGGAGATGCCGCCTGAGCCGATCCGGCCCCCCGGCAAGGGGCCCATGCCGGCCCGGTTGGGCTTCACCATCCAGGCCGGGGCTTTCTCGAAGGCCGAGAACGCGGCACGGCTCACGAGCCGACTCAACCGCGAGGGGCTGTCCGCCTACTACTTCGTCTACAGAACGGGGCTCTTCAAGGTCCGCTTCGGCAACTTCAAAACAGCCGAGGCGGCCGCGGAGCGTGCCGGCCGCCTTGCGGAGAAGGGCATCATCGAGCAGTACTGGGTCGTCAACCCCCGCGAGTACGCGATCGCGCTCAGGGGCGAAAAGGGCGAGGGCTATGTCCGCGACGAGATCGTGCGGACGGCAAGGAGCTTCATCGGCGTCCCCTACCTCTGGGGCGGCGACTCGGCCGACGAGGGGTTCGACTGCAGCGGGTTCACCATGGCCGTCTACCAGTACAACGGGCTCATGCTGCCCCGCTCGTCGCGCGATCAGTCCGAGATGGGAACCCCCGTCGGCAGGAACCGTCTCGAGAGGGGGGACCTGGTTTTTTTCAGCACGAACAACACGGGCAAGGTCTCCCACGTGGGGGTCTACATCGGCGGGGGGCGCTTCATCCATGCGCCGGGCCGGGGCAAGAGGATCGGCATCGAATCGCTGGACAGCAAGTACTACAGCGCGCGCTATGCCGGCGGGCGTTCACTCCTGTGATGCGTGCATGTCGCGCTCGACGATCTTTTCCAATGCGGCCCGTGCCTCTTCCACGGTGCCCGCGTTCAGGACGTAGGCATCGGCCAGTGCGATGGGGACGGCAAGGCCGTAGTCGATCTCCCTCCTGTCCCGCCCGTCGAAGCCTGCCGCCGAATCGTCGGAGCGTCCGCGGGCAAGCACCCGCGATCTCCGGAGCGCTTTCGGGGCCAGGAAGGCGATGACCGTTGTTTCGGCTTGCGCCCCGATGAGGTCGACCTCCTGCTGCGACCGGATCCCTTCCAGGAACGCAGCGGAGGCCCCCGAATCCAGCACCGCCTTAAGGGCCAGGCGCGTCACGCCCATCCCGTCGGTGCCGCGGAGTTCCGTCGAGAGGCTCGCCATGCGTTCCGCATCGGGCACGATGCCCCGCCGGGCGGCCTCGGCCCTCACGATGTCGCCCGTTGCGAAATAGGGGATGCCCGTCGCGCGGGCGTACTGCCGGGCGATGTCCTTGCCCGCCGCCGGCATGCCGACAATGATGAAGCACTTCACGGCTGATTCCCTCCCTGTGCCGTTCCCTGGACTCGGTACCCTATACCCGATACCCTGTTTTTCACGCAAGGGTTGACCGGGGGTGCCACTTTCGTCTATATAAGACCGCCGGGTGCCGCGGCACAATCGGCGAACGAAAAGACGAGGGGATCGCCCATGGAAGGCAAACGAATCCGTGAAAGCGCCATCCTGCTGGCACAGGTCATGAACCCACAGGATGCCAACCCCGCCGGGAACGTCCACGGCGGCGTCATCATGAAACTCATCGACACGGCGGCGGGAGCGGCCGCGGTGAAACATTCGGGGTCAAACTGCGTGACGGCCTCCATCGACCGCCTCGATTTTCACAACCCCGTTTTCATCGGCGACCTGGTCACGTTCCGGGCAAGCGTCAATTACACGGGCAAGAGCTCCATGGAAGTCGGCGTGCGCGTCGAGTCGCAGAACCTCTTCACCGGCGAGACTCGCCACACCGTCTCGGCATACCTGACCTTCGTGGCCCTGGACAAGCAGGGCAGGCCGACACCCATCCCGCAGCTCATCCTGGAGACGGCCGACGAGAAGAGGCGCAACCGCGAGGCCCAGGCACGCCGGGAAGCGAGGCTCCGGGAAAAAACCAAGGAAAAGGCCTGCCAGCTCAACGGCGAGAGCTGCGATTAGGCACGTATCATCCCCCTTTGGGAAAGGGGTGTATGGACCGGGGACAAGGGGTAAAAACGTTCGGGGACAGAGGGGGATTTCCCGAGAAAGATTTTTCGTCAATTGACCATGAAGACACTCAACCCCGACTACGTGAAGACCATCACCCGCCTGGCGAACGGGAGCCCCTACTTCCGCCACCTCGGCATGGTGATTGCCGGGCTCGGCATGGGCGAGGCGGTCGTCGAGTTGCAGTCGCATGACCACCACCTGCAGGTCTATGGAAACGTTCACGGGGGCGTCATCGCGTCGCTTGCGGACACGGCCATCTTCTGGTCCTGCTTTGCCGAGTTGGATGAGACCGTCGGGATCACGACGGTGGATCTCAAGGTCAACTACCTGGCGCCCGTAGCCGATGGGAAACTGTCGGCGCGCGGCAGGCGGATCCGCCTGGGACGCACCCTGGGCCTCGGCGAGGCGGAGATCCTGAACGGCGAGGGGAAGCTCGTGGCCCACGGCACCTCATCGGTCATCGTTCTGCCGGGTTTCCACTTCCCCGGCAGCCCGAAACTCCCCCCGAAATTCCTGTAGTGTCCACCTGCTGAAACTCTCCGATCCCTCCGCCTGTGCCGTGATGGAAAGGGCATAAAATCTGCATGGTCTCTCGCGGCATCACGGTGCCACAAAGGGTGCCAAGAACCCTTGCAGACAACGGAGGATCCGAACGCATGACGCGAAAGGGTATCTGCAATCTGCTGACTGCTGTCATCCTGTTGACCTGGGGTAGTCTATGCCTGGCCGAGGCCGTTCCTGAAGAGGCCCGGCGCTACCTGATGCGCGGGATGGCCGCCGAGGAAATGGCCAGGGCTCCGGGGGACTTCGAGCGGGCCGCCCGGGAGTATGGGCAGGCGGCAAAACTGGCTCCGACCTGGCCGGAGATTTACGTCTACCTCGGGTCCGCGCAGACAAAGGCGGGCGACTACCGGGGCGCCATGGCGAGCTTCAGGCGCTTCCTGGAACTTGCCCCCGACAGCCCGGATGCGGGGAAGATCCGAGACGAGCTCTACAAGCTCGAGTACCTGGCCGAGCAGCAATCGAAGGTCGCCGAGATCGGGGGAGCCTATGAGAGTGCCAGGGGAACCTTCACCGTCACGGTGTCCGGGGCGGATTTCTCGGCCCGGTGGACAGGAAATGCCACGGGAGTGGACGTCAAGTTCGGCGGGGCCTTCGGGGCGATCGATTTTAGAGGTAAAGGTATAAGCGAGGAGGTCTTCTCGGGGACCATGGATGGCGCCGCCATCAAGGGAACCTGGAGAAGGGCTCCGTACAAAGACGAAAAATCGGATTGCACGATTCCCGGCGACCAGTCTGAATTCACCGGGACGGTGAGTGAAGACGGGGCGACGATCAGGCTCAAGTTCATCCGCTCGCGCTACAACGCCGAATACACCGGCGTTTTTTTCGGGCTGGAGACCTGCACCGGCGTGAACAAAACCGGCGAGATGCCCGAGGAGATCGTGCTCTTCAAACCCGGCAAGGTGAAAAGCACATCCGCCCCGGATTTCATGCAATTCTTCTACGGCAAGGACCTGGGCCTCGTCGGGATCAACCTGGCGGAACAGGATCCGCGACTCGTGGCCGGCGTTGTCGAGGGCATGCCCGCGGCAGCGGCGGGCATCCGGGCCGGCGACCGCCTCCTGAAGGTGAACGGCAAGGAAGTCGGCGGAATGAATGGCGCGCAGATTGCGAACCTGGTCCGTGGTAAGGCCGGCACAAAAGTGACCCTCGAGGTGGAGCGCAAGGGTGAAGCAAAGCCGTTGCGCTTCGAGCTGGTCCGCATGGCGAAACCGTAACCTGCCTCCCGGTACTTTCTTCAGGCCCCCTCTCTCTCGAACGGAGAGGACAGGAGGAGAGGGTGAGCGGGGCCGACGAAGGCTCACGCGCGAGGACAGTTCTCGCCGTCGGGAGTAGAGTCTGTCGAAGGGAAAGATTCCATGATTCGGTTATCGTCTCGAAAAGTATTATCGTCATCTGTCGTTTTCCTGGCCGTCTTTTACCTGGCCCTGTTCGGAGCGGTTTTCCCACCTCCTGCCGATGCCGCCGAGGCGCTCCGCGTTACGGCCGGCGACGGGCATTCGTTTTATTCCTACTCCACCCGCCTGA
>MVQS01000123.1 GCA_002067855.1 Syntrophaceae bacterium PtaB.Bin038 | reverse complement strand
AACTCGTCCGCGAGGCCGTCGAGGCGGGCTTCTACAACATCGACATCGACTCCTCCACCGTCGTGGACCTGAGCAGGCCCACCGAGACGGAGCAGCAGCGCAGCAACTTCACGATCGCCGCAGACATCACGGCCTTCATCCGGGCCATCCAGCCCCGGGGCGTGGAGGTCTCCGTGGGCGGCGAGATCGGCGAGGTGGGCAGCAAGAACAGCACCGTCGGCGAGCTGCGGGCCTTCATGGGCGGCTACCTCGAGGAGCTCGAGAAGCGCGGCAGGGGCCTCAAGGGGATCAGCAAGATCAGCGTCCAGACGGGCACGTCCCACGGCGGCGTCGTGCTGCCCGACGGCAGCATCGCCAAGGTGAAGCTCGACTTCGACACCCTGCAGACCCTCTCCGAGGCGGCCCGGAAAGAGTTCGGCATGGCCGGCGCCGTCCAGCACGGGGCATCGACCCTTCCCGACGAGGCCTTCGACAACTTCCCGAAGCGGGGGACCGCCGAGGTTCACCTCGCCACGGCCTTCCAGAACATGATCTACGACAGCACGTTCTTCCCGGCTCCGCTGCGGGAGAAGATCTACGACTACATCCGGAAAGAGCTGATCGCCGAGAAGGGCGCCAGGGACACGGACGAACAGTTCATCTACAAGACGCGCAAGAAGGGCTTCGGCCCCTTCAAGAAGGACATGTGGAACCTCCCGCCCGACGTCCTGAGGGGGATCGGCAAGGAGCTGGAGGACAAGTTCTTCTTCCTCTTCGACAAGCTCGCCGTCCTTCGCACCCGGGACGTGACGGCGAAGTTCATCAAGCCCGTCGACGTGCCCGTCCCGGCCCCCGCCAGCCTCACGGGAAAAGGCCCCGTGATGGGCGAAAAAAAGGCAGAGGCCTTCGACGAGGGGGAGTGACAAGCAGGGTATCGGGTCTCGGGTATAGGGTATAGGGACGGAAGAAGAAAATACGGAAAATGGGGCCGGCGGCCAGAATCGCGGGCCCTTTTTTCATCTTGGCGGCCGGCCGTCTCGAACTCTCGGGTCTCCATCGCCTGGGCCGGGATCAAACCGATAGCCGCCATCATGACCGCGACGGACACGAGAAAACGGGATCTCATCCTATAACCCTCCGTCGTGTGGTTTTCGCCGGACGACATCTCACTGTGAACGAATGGAAATCAGCGGTCAACGCTCCAGGCGGCGGCAGCATGGTCCTGCTTAGAGCCATGCAGGCTCCTGACCGCATGACGCGCCATTCCTTGACATCGTCTGTCATTCATTGTAATCGTTGTGATATAGAAAATGCAGAGGTGCTTCATGAATACAGCCATATCCGTCAGGCTCCCCAAGGAGATCGCGGACCAGCTCGACAGCATCGCCCGGGAAACGGAGAGGCCGCGATCCTTTATCATCCAGAAGGCCCTGGAGGCCTACATCGAGGATTACGCCGATCTCCAGGTGGCCCTGGACCGGCTCCATGACAGGACCGACCCAGTCGTTTCCGGAAAGTCGCTGAGGAAATCCCTTGGCCTATAATATCGGCTACAAGAAATCGGTTGAGAGGGACCTGAAGAAGCTGCCCAAGGCGGAGGCCCGGCGCATTCTCGATCAGATCGAGGAGGAACTCACGAAGAAGGCCGATGCCTATCCTGTCCTCAAAGGGCAATTTGCCGGTCTTCGCAAACTTCGAATTGGAGACTACCGGGGGATCTGCGCCACCCTGGGAAACGACGTGATTGTTCTCCGGATCGGGCGCAGGAAGGACGTGTACAGAAAGAACGGCGTGTGAGCGGAGCGATCGTGAGGAACGGGGGGATGAACATTCAAACATACCTGGATGCCATCGAGGGGATTCTCATCCGATGCTTCCTGGGCGGGATGGGGCTGCTGCTCGTCTGGTTCGCGATGTTCGTCTTCGCGGGCGACGTCATCTACCCCATTCACGCCCGCTGGTTCCAGATCCCGAGGCAGACCTTCGACGCGATCCACTACGCCGGCATGGCTCTCACCAAGATCGCGATCATCCTCTTTTTCCTGCTTCCCTGGATCGCCGTCAAACTCGTTTCGGGAAAGAAGGCAGGATGAAAAAAGGCCCGGGGCAAACACCCCGGGCCTCTTCGTTCACGTATTCAGGCACCCCCGCACCCGGCCGGGGCGACCCGTTCGCCCTACTGCTGTGTCACGCCGCGCTTGAGCACCCCGGGCGCCACGAGGGGCAGGACCTTGTCCACCTTGAAGTAAACGGCGTACTTCGACTCCTGGCTGTACTTGATGCTGAAGATGGGGTAGCGCCTCTTCCGGATCTCCTCGATCACGGCCATGTCCCGTGACTCCTTGATCTTCGTGAGGTGCAGCCGCACGCCATCGTACTTTTCGCCCTGTTCGAGGAAGAAATACGCCGCGCGGGGGTTGGACTGCAGGTTCCTGTGCGTAAGGTTTCCCGTCATGACGAAGGCCACCGTCTCTTCATCGACAACGAACGGCTTCGAGATCGCCGACGCATTGACGTTTCCCTTGGAGTCGGCCGTGGACAGGATGCTGATCCCCTTGACCTTGTCGAAGTAATTCGCTAACTTCATTCGCTGTTCCTCCCTCCATCGGTTTTGCAGCGGGCGCACCCGCCCATGTTTATCCCGGGTCATCGAAGCGCCGGAATCCCCCGGATGCTCCCGTGAGAGACCTTCGCGGCTCCCGGACCGCAGCACGGATTGAAGACGCTTCCCGCAACGGCAGAGGCCGCGGGGCGAGGATCGGGAGAGCCTCTGCGAGCCAGCCGAATATAGGCAAGATCCGAATCGGTGTCAATCGGTTTTTCCCCTGGCTGCCCGGGCGGGAACCCGGCGGCCACGATCTCCATCACAGCGGCCAGACCAGCAGCAGCATGGGGATCGCCACGGCGACGACGAGGATCTCCAGCGGCAGGCCCAGCCGCCAGTAGTCGCCGAAGCGGAACCCGCCGGGCCCGAGGATGAGCGTGTTGTTCTGGTGGCCGATGGGCGTGAGGAAGGCGCAGGAGGCTCCCACCGCAACGGCCATCAGGAAGGGGTCGGGGCTCGCCCCGAGCTGAAGCGCCGTGCTGATCGCGATGGGACACATCACCGCGGCGGTGGCGGCGTTGTTCATGAGGTCCGACAGGGTCATCGTCACGATCAGGACCAAGGCCAGGCCGACGAGCGCATGGCCCCGGGCGACGGTGTCGAGCATGAACCGCGCGATCAGGTCGGCCGCGCCGGTGCCCTCCATCGCCCCGGCCACCGGGATGAGCGCCCCGAGCAGCACGATCACCGGCCAGTCGATCGCTTCGTAGACCGACCGAAGCGACACCGTACGCAGGGCCATCGACGCCAGCACGCCCGCGGCAAAGGAGACGGCGGCGGGCAGCAGTCCGAAGGCGGCACCGCCGACGGCGAGGGCCATGATGACCCCCGAGAAAACGGCCTTGCGCCTGCTCGGGATGCGCAGGCTGCGTTCAGCGAGCGGCACGCAGCCGAAGTTGCCGGCGAACTCGGCGAGCGCGTCGGGCGGGCCCTGCATCAGCAGCACGTCGCCGTCCCGGAAGACGACCGTCCGCAGGCGCGATACCGACCGCCGCCCCTGCCGCGACAGGGCAAGCAGGTTGATGCCGTAGCGGGTGCGCAGCATGATGTCGCTGGCCGAGTGCCCCGACAGGCCGGACCCGGGCAGCACGGCAAACTCCCTGAGAACGATCTCCTGTGGCGGGGGCTTTTTCTCCTGCTTTTCGCACTCCGGTTCTCCGGCCCCGCTTTCCCCTTTCTGCACGCACTCGTCGTGTTGCTCCTGCGGCTCAGGACGTTTCGATTCCTCGAGCTTCAACTCGAGGCTCGAAAGCGCCTCGGCGAGAGAGTCCGCCTCGGCCTCGATGACGAGGATGTCCCCGGCGCGAACCATCTGGCCCTGGCCGGGCGCGGTGAGACGCACGTCGTTGCGCACCATCCCGACGACCTGGGCTCCCGCCTTGTCCAGCACCGCCTCGACCTCGCGCAGGGACAGGCCCACCGCCTTGGTGCCCTCCTGCACGCGGGCCTCGGTGAGGTAGGCCTCGGTGTCGAACCCCTCCAGGCCGGCCTGCCTCCGCACCGGGACCAGCCGCCAGCCGACGAGCGCCGTGAAGACGACCCCGGCGGCGGCCACCGCAATCCCCACGGGCGTGAAGTCGAACATGGTGAAGCTGCCCATGCCGTACTGCGCGCGGAAGCCGGAAACGATGAGGTTGGGCGGCGTCCCGACCATGGTGGTCATGCCGCCCAGGATGGACGCGAAGGCCAGGGGCATCAGGACCCGCCCCGGGGGGACCTCCCGGCGCGCCGCGACCTGCAGCGCCACGGGCATGAGCAGCGCCAGGGCGCCCACGTTGTTCATGAAGCCCGAGAGCACGGCGGCGATCCCGGCCAGCACCGCAACGGTCAGGGTGAGCCCGGCCGATGACGGTATGATGCGGCGCACGAGGGCGTCCACGGCGCCCGAAGTCTCGAGTCCCTTGCTCAGCACGAGAACGCAGGCCACCGTGATCACGGCGGGATGTCCGAACCCCAGGAATGCCTCGCGGGACGGCACCAGCCCGGCCAGCACGCAGGCCAGCAGGGCGCCTGCCGCCACCATGTCGTGGCGCCAGCGGCCCCAGAGGAACATCGCCACCGCGGCCGCCAGGATGACCAGGATCAGGATCTGTTCGCCCGTCAGCGCTCTCCTCCTTCGGGTGTCGCGGGCCTTCCCCCGGGCCGCTCGGGGACCGCCTGCCCGCCGGTGTGCCCGCCGGGCAGGTCCTTGATATGCACATCCCGCTGGGGAAAGGGGATCTCCACGCCCTGTTCCCGGAATTTCCGGAAGATCGCGTAGTAGAGCTGGCTCTTGAGGACCCCGGGGCGGTCGATATAGTCCCGGGTCCACACCCGGCGGTTGAACAGGATCGCGCTGTCCGAGAATTCCTTGAACAGCACGTCGGGCGGCGGGCTCACGAGCACCCCCCTGTTCTCGCGGGCCACCTCGAGGAGCAGCCCGCGGACCCGCTCGGGGTCCTCCCTGTAGGAGACCGACACGGGAAAGTTGAACCGGACGTTGCGGTCCGTGTGGCTCCAGTTGATCACCGTGGAGGTGACGAAATCGGAGGTGGCCCGCATGGAGATGTTCGTCACGTCGCCCGACACGCCGCCCATTTCGATGCGGTCCCCCACCTTGATCGGCCTCTCGAGGAGGATGATGAGACCGCTGACGAAAATGTTCGTGATGTTCTGGAGGCCGAACCCGATGCCGACACCGAGAGCCCCGAAGAGCAGGGCAAGGCTCGTCATGTAGATGCCCATGAACTGCAGCACGACGATCAGGGCGATGACGAGCACGGCGTAGCGAACCAGGGACGCCACGGCGACGCGGACGCCGAGCTGGATGTCGCTCTTGGACATGAGCCGGTAGATGATCAGACGGTTGAGCTTCGCGGTGAGGGTGCCCAGGAGGACGAGGACACAGACGGCAACGATCAGGTTCCAGATCGTGACGGACGACTGCCCCAGCGTGATCAGGGGGGCGTCGAGGAAGGCCAGGATGTCCTTGAACGTTTCCATGGGCCGGTCCGGGGCGAGGGATTTGTGCCGCCGATCGGTGACCCCTTCTCCGCCGCCCGGCCGTAAGGCGTTTCGTGCGGGGGAAACTCCCGCGGGCGCTTACCGCACCTTCGCCCCCGGGGGCGCGTCCCTGTCGAGGCCGACGAGGGCAAGGCCTCCGCCCTCGGCGTCGGCGGCCAGCAGCATCCCGCGGCTCTCGACGCCCATGAGCTTCGTGGGCTTGAGGTTCACGACGACGACGATGCTGCGCCCCACCATCTCCTCGGGCCTGTAGTGTTGCAGGATTCCGGCAACGATGGTGCGCACCTCGCCGCAGTCGATCTTGAGCTTCATGAGCTTCGAGGACTTGGGCACGGCCTCGGCCTCGAGGACCTTCGCCACGCGCAGGTCGATCTTTTCGAAGTCGTCCCAGGCGATCTCGGGGAGCGTCTCGAATTTCTTCGCCGGCGCCTCTTCCTCCTTCCTGTACTCCACCCTCGGGAAGAGGGCCTCGCCGCGCGTGACCGCGAGGCCGGGCTTGAGGCCGCCCCATCTGCGGACGTCGTCGAAGCGCAGCTCCTTGACCTCCGCCAGGCCCAACTGGTCGAGGATCTTGCGCGCCGTGTCGGGCATGAAGGGGTGGATCAGGTAGGCCGTCAGCCGCAGGGCCTCCAGGAGGTTGTAGAGGACCGTGGCGAGGCGGCCGCTCTTCGCGGGGTCCCTGGCGAGCGTCCAGGGCTCGTTCTCGACGATGTACTTGTTGGCGACGTTGATGAACTCCCAGATGGAGATGAGCACCTTGTGGAAGGTCAGCTCGCGGAAAAACTGGTCCACCTCGGAGAGGGTCTTGGCCGCCGCCTCGGTGAGCTTCCGGTCCGCCTCATCGGCGGCCCCGGGGGCGGGGACCTTCCCCTTGAAGTACTTCACGTCCATGGCGACGATGCGGCTCACAAGGTTGCCCAGGTCGTTGGCCAGGTCCGAGTTGATCCGCTGCACGAGGGCCTCCTCGCTGAAGCTCGAGTCGAGCCCGAAGACCATGTCGCGCAGCAGGAAGTAGCGGAAGGCATCGAGGCCGTACTTGTCCTTGAGATCGAGAGGCCGGACGACGTTGCCCAGGCTCTTGGACATCTTGCTGGCGTCCACGTTCCAGTAGCCGTGGACGTTGAGGTTCCTGTAGGGGCCGATCCCGGCGGACTTGAGCATCGTGGGCCAGTAGATGCCGTGGGGCTTGACGATGTCCTTGGCGATCAGGTGCTCGCTGGCGGCCCAGTACTTCTTGAAGTCCTTGCCGTCGGGGTAGCCGATGCCCGTGACGTAGTTGATGAGCGCGTCGAACCAGACGTAGGTGACGTAGTCCTTGTCCCAGGGGATCTCGATGCCCCAGGTAAGCCGCGTCTTGGGCCGCGAGATGCAGAGGTCCTCCAGCGGCTGCTGCAGGAAGGCGAGCACCTCGTTGCGGTACCGCTCGGGCCGGATGAAGTCGGGGTGGTCGTGGATGTACTGGATGAGCCACTGCTGGTACTTGCTCATCCGGAAGAAGTAGTTG
>MVQS01000122.1 GCA_002067855.1 Syntrophaceae bacterium PtaB.Bin038 | reverse complement strand
GCCTTGTCGTAGCGCAGGAACTGCATGGTGAAAACCGCCCTTCCCTGCGTGGCCGAGCGCAGGTCCGTCGAATACCCGAAGAGCGAACGGAGGGGGACGTTGGCCCGAATTTCCGTGACGGGCCCCTTGGGGTTCACGGATTCGACCTCGCCCTTGCGCGCGTTGAGGTCGCCGATGACCTCTCCCATGAAATCCCGAGGCGTGAGGATGTCGACCCGCATGATCGGCTCCAGGAGAATGGGGTCGGCCTTGGAACAGCCGTCCCGGAACGCCGTCTGCGTGGCGATCTTGTATCCCACCGCCGAGGCCTCCCCTTCCTTGAAGGACCCGCCCATGATCCGGACCCGCACGTCCAGAACGGGGTATCCCGCCACGACGCCGCTCAGCACGGCCTCCCCCACGGACTCCTCAATCACGGAGTGGTATTCCGGGGGAACCGCCTCGGGGGAGAGCTCGTTCCGGATCTCGATCCCCGTCCCTCTCGGCAGGGGCTCGAGGACGAGTTTCACCTGACCGAAGTGCTTCCTGTCGCCCAGCTCCCGCTCGAAGCGGCCCTCGACCTCCACGGCCTTCTGGATCGTCTCGCGGTAGACCACCCGCGGCTTGCCCGTGTTGACGTGGACATTGTACTCCCGCAGGAGCCGGTCGACCACGATCTCGAGGTGAAGCTCGCCCATCCCCGAGATGATCGTCTGCGCCGTCTCCTCGTCGTACTTGACCTTGAGCGTGGGATCCTCCTCGCTGATCTTCGCGAGCACGTCGGGGAGCTTGTCCGCGTCGGCGGGAGTCTTGGCTTCGATGGCCTGGCTGATCACGGGGTTGTAGAACTCGATGGACTCCAGGACGAGGGGCTTCGATTCGGCGCACAGGGTGTCGCCGGTCTGTGCCTCCTTGAGCCCCGCCACGGCGATGATGTCCCCGGCGCCCGCCGTGTCGATGCGTTCGCGCTTGTTGGCGTGCATCTTCAGCAGGCGGGCCACCTTTTCCTTCCTTCCCTTCGTGGAGTTGAAGACCTCGTCGCCCGCCTTCAGGAGCCCCGAGTAAATGCGCACGAAGGTGATCTTCCGGCCCTCCATCATGGAGACCTTGAAGGCCAGCGCCGTGAAGGGCTCCCGGTCGGAGGGCGATCGGGTCTCCTCGGTCTTCGTCACCGGGTTGACCCC
>MVQS01000121.1 GCA_002067855.1 Syntrophaceae bacterium PtaB.Bin038 | reverse complement strand
GGATTTTCCTGTAAGATTCGGCGCAGCGATGAAGAGGAATATCAAACTGGTCATCGAGTACGACGGGACCGCCTACAACGGCTGGCAGAGGCAGGCCGACGTCCTCACCATCCAGCAGGTGATGGAGGACACCATCGCGCGGATCGTCAGCGAGCGCGTGGTGCTCGTCGCCTCGAGCCGCACCGATACGGGCGTCCATGCCCTGAACCAGGTGGCGAATTTCCGGACGTCCTCGGGGCTGCCGCTGCGCAATCTCCACCTGGGGGTCAACAGCCTGCTGCCGCCCGACATCGTCGTGAAGGAGATGAGCGACGTGGACTGGGAGTTCCACTCCCGGTACCATGCCCTGGGGAAGGTCTACCGGTACCGGATCTTCAACCGCCCCGTGCGGACGGCGCTCGAGAGGGACCGGTGCTGGCACGTGCGCAGGCCCCTCGATCTCGAGGCCATGCGGCGCGCGGCGCGGCACATCCTGGGCACGCACGACTTCAACTCCTTCTGCGCGGCGCAGTGCGGGGTGGAGGACCGGGTGCGGACCGTGACGGACGCGCGCTTCGAGCGGGAAGAGGGGGGGATGATCGCCTTCCAGATCGAGGCCGACGGGTTTTTACGGCACATGGTCCGCAACATCGTGGGCACCCTCGTCGACATCGGCACGGGGTCGATTCCCGAGGGGGACATGACCCGCATCGTCGAGGCGAAAGACCGCCGGCAGGCGGGCCGGGCGGCCCCGGCCGGGGGCCTGTTCCTCGTGGAGGTGAGATACGGATGAGAATCCTGGTGATGGGACACAGGGGCATGCTGGGAAGCGACCTCGTGGACGTGCTGGGCAGGGACCATGACGTCGCGGGCGTCGACGTGGACGACTTCGACATCACGTCGGCTGCGGACTGCGACCGGGTCATCCGGGAGTTCCGCCCCGGGACGGTGGTCAACGCGGCCGCCTACACCGACGTGGACGGGTGCGAGACCCACAGGTCCGCCTGCTTCGCCGTGAATGCCGACGGGGTGCGCAACGTGGCCGAGGCCTGCAAGTCCTCGGGGGCGAAGGTCGTTCATTACAGCACGGACTACGTCTTCGACGGGACCAAGGGCGAGCCCTACCTCGAGGACGATCCCTGCCGACCCGTCAACGCCTACGGGGAGTCCAAGCGCAGGGGTGAGGAGGCGCTCGTCGAGACGCTGGAGCGCCACGTGCTGATCCGCACGGCCTGGCTCTACGGACGCCGGGGGAAGAACTTCGTCAAGGCCATCCTGGCCAGGGCCAGGGACGGGGAGACCCTTCGGGTCGTCGACGACCAGGTGGGTTCCCCCACCTTCACGCTCGACCTGGCGCAGGCCACGAAGCTGCTCATCGAGCGGGACTGCCTCGGGACGTACCACGTGACGAACCGGGGCGTGTGCAGCTGGTACGACTTCGCCCGGCGGATCCTCGAGATCGCCCAGGTCACCGGGGTGACCGTGGTTCCCATCCGGTCGAGCGAGCTGGACCGCAAGGCCGTGCGCCCGGCCTACTCGGTGCTGAGCAACCGCAAGTTCATGGAGGCGACGCAGAAGACCATGCGGCCCTGGCAGGTCGCCCTCAGCGAGTATCTCACGGGGCAGAGCCACATCCATCGGTGAAGACAGGGTTCAGGGGACAGAGTGTAGAAAGAGGTCTTCCAGAGTCTTCGCAACGTCGTCTCAGATCCTGACAGTGAATTATGGATGTAAACCGGAAAATCACCGTGCTTCCCGAGGAGGTCGCCTCGAAGATCGCCGCCGGCGAAGTCATCGAGCGGCCCTCATCCATCGTGAAGGAACTGCTCGAGAACGCCGTCGACGCGGGCGCCACGGACATCGCCGTCGACCTGCGGGGCGGGGGCAAGGAGATGATCCGGATCGCCGACAACGGCACCGGCATCGGGCCGCAGGACGTCCCCGTGGCCTTCGAGAGACATGCCACGAGCAAGATCCTCACCGTGGAGGATCTCTGCGGTGTCCGGTCCCTGGGGTTCAGGGGGGAGGCGCTGCCGAGCATCGCGGCGGTCTGCCGCGTGGAGATGGCCACGCGGCGCCGGGGCGACGTGGAGGGCACACGCATCGTCGTGGAGAACGGGGCCGTCCAGGCCTGCGAGGCCGTCGGCTGCCCCGAGGGCACGACGATCACCGTGAGCCGCATCTTCGACTCGCTGCCCGTGCGCAGGAAGTTCCTGCGGCAGGACGCCACGGAGCAGGGGCACTGCCTCGACGTCATCGTCCGCGTGCTGCTTCCCCACGGAGGCGTGCGGGCGAAGGTCACGGCGGGGGCCCGCATGCTTCTCGAGATCCCGCGCACGGAGGCCCTCCGCGACCGGATCGTCCTGCTGCTCGGCAGCGACCTGCGCAACCACCTGGTTCCCGTCGAGGCGGACGCGCCGGGGATGCGCCTCGACGGGTTCGTGTCGAGGCCCGATTTCACGCGCTCCTCGACGCGCAGCATGTTTTTCTACGTCAACGGCCGCTACGTCCGGGACGCATTGCTGTCCCAGGCCGTCATGAATGCCTACCGCAGTCTCCTCGAGGCCCGCAAGTACCCCGCCTGCGCCGTCTTCGTCGAGATGCCGCCCGATGCGCTCGACGTCAACGTCCACCCGGCCAAGCTGGAGGTCCGCTTCCGGCGGCCGCAGGACGTGCGGGAGCTGATTCACCGGGGCCTCGCGGCGGCCCTCTCGGGCGTCAGGCCGACGGCGGGGGCGCCCGCGGCGCCCGGCGCTGCGCGCTGGCAGGCGGCCCCGGCCCGCGCCGGCGTGGCCGAGGCCCTCCGGCGTTACAGCCTTTCGTCGGGGATCGCCGCCGGCCGGCCGTCGCCGCCCGGCCCTCCCCCGGGGGACGTCCCCGATTTCGGTACGGGCCCCGGCGATCTGTTCGAGCGGGGCACGGCCCCGCAGCAACCTTTCCTTTTTTCGTCCCTGGACTATCTCGGGCAGTTCGACGGGACCTACCTCGTTTTCGCGGCGCCGGGCGTGATGATCCTGCTCGACCAGCACGCCGCCCACGAGCGCATCCTCTACGAGAGGCTGAGGGAAGCGAAGGGAGCGGGGCTCGAGGCGCAGAGCCTGCTCATCCCCGAGGTCCTCGAGATGAGCCCGGGGGATTTCCAGCGGCTCACGGCGGCGCGGGACCTGCTGCTCGAGGCGGGCGTGGAGGTCGAGCCCTTCGGGGCGAACACGGCCGTCGTCAAGTCCGTTCCGGCCCTGCTGGGCGACACGGACGTGCGGGCCCTGGTGAGGGAGATACTGGACGGGATCGCCGATTCCGGTCTGCCGCAGGATGAAAAGCGCAACCGGATCTTCGTCCGGATGGCCTGCCGGGGGGCGATCAGGGCCCGCCGGCCCCTCGGCCCCGACGAGGTGAAGCACCTCTGCCGTGACCTCGACGGGATCCCCTTCGCCTCCAACTGCCCGCACGGCAGGCCGGTGTTCGTCGAGCTGCCCGCGGCGGTCATCGAGAGAATGTTCAAGCGCACATAAAGGACGGAAGTTAGGAAGTTATGAAGTTGAGAAGTTCGGAAAAACAGGGAGACTGACAATAGCGTTCAGCTTCCCCAAGCTTCTCAACTTCCTATCTTCCCAGCTTCCTGAACAAGTTCGATACTGATTTGCATACCCGTTCCTGCCATGGAGACACGAAAGCCAAAAGTCATCATTATCCTCGGGCCGACAGCCGTCGGCAAGACGGAGCTTGCCCTCGACCTGGCGTCCGAGTTCGGCGGGGAGATCATCAGCGCCGACTCCATGCAGGTCTACCGCCGTCTCGACATCGGAACCTCGAAACCCTCGCCGCAGGAACGCGAGAGGGTACCCCACCACCTCATCGACGTCGTGGACCCCGACGAGGAGTTCAGCGCGGCACGCTTCAACGAGACGGCAGGCGCGATCATCGGGGAACTCGAAGGCAGGAAGGCCGTCTTCGTCGTCGGGGGCACGGGGCTCTACCTCCGGACCCTCACGGGAGGCCTGATCGACGGTCCCGGCGAGGATCTCCGGAGGAGATACCGCGAGGCGCTGGAGGGGGAGGACCGAGAGCGCCTTCACGGCAGGCTCCGGCGGCTCGACCCCGGGGCGGCCGAGCGGATCCACCCGCGCGACAGGGTCCGCATCGTCCGGGCGCTGGAAACGGCCGAGCTGACGGGGGAGCCGATCTCGGAGAAGCAGAGGCGGCACGGCTTTCGCGACGTCCGATACGAGGCCCTCAAGATCGGCCTCTACCGTGACCGGGAGGATCTTTACCGCCGCATCGACAGCCGGGCGGTGCGGATGGTCGAAGCGGGCCTGATCGAGGAGACCGGGAAAGTCCTCGGCATGGGATATCGAGAAAATTTGAAGCCGTTGCGGACACTTGGGTATAGACACTTCATCCGGCACTTGAAGGGGGAAATGTCCCTCGACGATGCCCTTCGGTGCATGCAGCGCGACACCCGGCATTACGCCCGCCGCCAGATGACCTGGTTCAGGGGGGAGTCGGGGATCGAGTGGTTCCACCCGACCGAGGCGGACGCCGTCCGGGCGCGGATCGAGGAGTTTCTCCGCCGCAGCTGAGCCCGGCCGGCTCTGCCCTCGGAGCCACGATCCCTTGAAAAATCCTTGACGTAAGGTGCCTGACCGGATAGAAAACCGGACATTACCGATTTCTCCGAAAAAGGCGGGGAAACGGGGGATTCCAAACGAACCGAGCAGATCCAATGGGGGGACCGATGGACGCGAATGCACTGCCGAAGACCTACGAGCCCGGGGATGTGGAGGCGAAGTGGTACGAGTTCTGGCTCCAGAACCGGTATTTCCACGCGCAGGACGTGAGTGACCGAAAGCCCTTCTGCATCGTCATCCCGCCCCCCAACGTCACGGGGATGCTCCACATGGGGCACGCCCTGAACAACACCCTGCAGGACATCATGACGCGCTACCGGCGCATGCAGGGCTACAACGCCCTCTGGATGCCGGGCACGGACCACGCCGGGATCGCGACGCAGAACGTGGTCGAGCAGGAGCTGGCCAAGGAGGGAAAGACGCGGCACGACCTGGGCCGGGAGAAGTTCATCGAGCGCGTCTGGAAGTGGAAGGAGAAGTACGGCGGCGTCATCCTGCACCAGCTGCAGCGCCTGGGCTGCTCCTGCGACTGGGAACGCGAGCGTTTCACCATGGACGAGGGTCTCTCCAGGGCGGTCCGCGAGGTCTTCGTGCGGCTCTGGCACGACGGCCTCATCTACAAGGGCGACTACATCGTCAACTGGTGCCCCCGCTGCCACACGGCCATCTCGGATCTGGAGGTGGAGTTCGAGCAGGAGAAGAGCAACCTCTGGCACATCCGCTACCCCTACGCCGACGGCACGGGGGAGATCAGCGTGGCCACCACGAGGCCGGAGACGATGCTGGGCGACACGGCCGTGGCCGTCAACCCCAACGACCCGCGTTACAAGGACGTCATCGGCAAGATGGTGATCCTGCCGCTCGTGAACAAGGAGATCCCCATCATCGCCGACGACTACGTGACCATGGACTTCGGCTCCGGGGCCGTGAAGATCACCCCGGCCTGCGA
>MVQS01000120.1 GCA_002067855.1 Syntrophaceae bacterium PtaB.Bin038 | reverse complement strand
CTGGGCCTCCTGGTGCTTGCGCTCCAGCATGTTGAACAGTTCCTGGTTGAGCTGGATCTGCCGCTCGAGCCGCGAAAGCTCCAGGCGCTTCTCGGGAAGCATACTGACCTGGGTCTCGGCTTCGGCGATCTTCGCCTTGAGGTCCCGGATGTCCTCCCGCAGGCCGGCCTCGAAGGCCTCGAGCTGCCCCTTCATGGTGACGAGGATTTCGGCGATCTGCTTGCGGATCTCCGCCACCTGGGGGTAGAGCTCCGTGTAGGTCTTCAGCAGGGTGTCGCGCTCGAGCATAAGCTGGACGAGCTTGTCGTTGAAGGACTTGTACGTGGCCGGCGCGTCATCGAAATAGAAGCTCGTCTTGGAGCCCAGCGGCGTCGACCCCGCCCGGTCCAGCAGACGCCGGATCTCGGCCGCCTTCTGCGCGTTGACCTGGGCCTTGTCGTAGGCGGCCTGCAGGGCCTGGAGCTTGGAGACCATGGCGCTGCTCTCGGCGTCGATGGAGACCAGCTTGTGCTGCTCCCGGTAGGCCTTGGCGGCCTCCTCGGAGGCCTTGAGCTTCTCCCGCGCCTGGGCGAGCTGGGCCTCGATGAAGCCCTTCTGGCTGACGGAGCGCTTGTTGGTGTCGTGGATCCGCTCCTCCCGGTAGACCTCGGCGATGGTGTTGGCCAGCCGCACGGCAAGCCGGGGGTCCTCGGACTTCACGTGGATGTTGATGACCCCGATCTGCTGCTCGAAGTCCGACTCCACCATGCCGCGCAGGCTCAGGACCGTGGCCAGGTATTCCTTGTTGGCCCGCACCTCCTCGGAGGTGAGGTTGGCGGGGATCATGCCGAGCTTCTTCGCCGCCTTCTCGACGATCCCGTGGCTCCGCACCACGGCGGCCTGAGACGTCAGCATGTCCGCGTTGTTCCAGGGCATCGACTCCTGGTAGATGCCCTGGCCGGAGAGCATGATCCGCTCGAGCCTCACGCTCGCCGTGGACTTGTAGAGCGGCACGGGCTTGTTCAGCAGGGCGAAGAGGGTGCTGAAGGTCCCCGTCAGCAGGAGCGTGACGAGGATGATCAGACGCCTCTTCTTGATGATGCGCCAGTATTCGCGGAGATTGACGTCGTATTGGGCCATATCAGTATTTCAGGAAACGCAGGTTCTGGGAGTCCCCGTAGGCTTCGCGATAGGCCGCGGGCTTGAGCAGGTAATCCAGAAGCGGCAGCGTGTTGGTGATCCACTCGTTGATGTCGCCGATGAGGATCCTCGGCACCCAGACGATGTCGCCGTTCTTGAGCGCCACGTTCTGGGCGATGTCCCCCTTCTTCGTGATGTCGTCGTAGCTGGCCGACAGGATGACCGGGTCGCCCTTGCGCTCCTGGTATTCCCGGATGATCTTGATGTCCGACTTCACGGCCAGGCGCGTCGGCCCGCCGGCAAGCGAAAGCGAGGCCAGCAGGTCGCTTGCGTCCTTGAGCCGGTAGATCCCCTGCGCGTTGACCTCGCCGAGGACGTAGACCCGCTCGCCGAAGACGGGAAGCTCGGGCACGGTGACGATGTCCCCCGCGTCGACGATCACGTTCTGGCTGGCGTCGCCTTTGAACATGACGTCATAGAGGTTGAGCGTGTAGCGCTTGCCCCTGCGCAGAAGCTCCACGTTGCGCAGATCCGCATTTCCGCCTTCGTCCCCCACGACGACCTGCGTCTGGCCCGTCCCCGTGTAGGAGCTGCCGCGGCCCGTGACGGGGCCGCCGGCCGTCACGATGAGATCGAGGATGGTCGTTTTGCCCTTCAGGGCATATTTCCCCGGCCCGGAGGGCCCGGGGGAGATCTTGTTGATCTGACCGAAGAGAAGAACCGTCTTGCTTCGGTATTCCTTGACGACCACCTCGAGCCGCGGGGCCCGGATGTACCGCTTGAGGCCCTCCAGGAGCGCCTCGTGGAGCTCCCCGACGGTGCGGCCGCTCACCGGCACGTCGTCCATGAAGGCGTAGGAGATCTTCCCGTCGGCGCGGACCTCCGCGATGTGCTCCGTTCCCTTGGCGCCTTCCCAGTAGGTGATCTTCAGCACGTCGCCGGGGCCGAGCAGGTATTCCGGCGTCCCCCTGCGCTCCGTGAACGACTGGTTTTCCCGGACGGCGGCCATGGCCGCGATGTCCTGTTCCTGCTGCCGGCGCGCCTTTTCGGCCGCCGCCACGTCCTCGGCCGACGGCTTGAGCGTCCTGACGGGGACGCCCCTGGCCTCGAGTGCATGGGGGATGTAGGTGCTGCATGCCGAGAGACTGACGGCGGTCAGCACCCAGAACGTTGCGAGGGTTGTTTTCTTCAATCGACAGTACATTCCGACTCTCCTGCGCAGGATGACCGGACTCATGATATGCCAACATCGTGCCAATTAACGGAAAACACTCCCGCGTACGGTTCTTGCGTGACAAAAGCACGACCTCTCATGCCCGGGGCCCGGGAGTCCCGCCCGGCACCGGCATCGGGCAGGCGGTGCCCATCAAGAAGGAGAAGGCGGAAATCCCATGGTACGATACGTCGACCTGATCACAGACTCCGTGCAGAGCGGCGGGAACGATGGCGCGGCGCAGGCGCCTGCAGCAAAGGGGCCCCACGACAGGGACATCTACCTGGCCCTGTGGAAACAGCTCCAGTCGATCAAGGTCAGCATCCTGGAAAGGAAGGACTTCGATATCCTGCCCCTGAAGGACCGGGTCCGGTCGATCGCGGGCGACCCCGGGGCCGTCGACCGGCTCTACCACTACACGACCCGGTACGGCAA
>MVQS01000119.1 GCA_002067855.1 Syntrophaceae bacterium PtaB.Bin038 | reverse complement strand
TCATATTATGGCATATCAACCTGCAATTGCCTGGGAGACGGGCACGCACGAACTGATGAATATCCGAGCGATCCGCGTGCAGGAAATCGGTGAGGGGCAACTCAGCCATAGGTACCCCTTCCAGCCTGCCTCGTTATTTTGGGAGCTCGGGTTCGACATGAACGGCAACGGCGAGGGGTGGAACGCGTTCGTCACCCGGGAGATGGTGGAGAGATGGATCAAAGAGGGCGGGGTGTCCGAGGATCAGAGTCCGCGGTTTCTGAATCATTTCCACGATCCCCTGCTGCCGTGGGATCGTGCGGGCCTGCGGATTGTCGACATCCCCCTTTTCCCGTCGTCCGTCGTCTGGGCGCAACTGGATCGAGGCATGCAATACGGGGGCGCCAGCTCCTGGCATGACGCCCGGGAGTACTATTACCGGGCCCTCACGGACGCGAGCCCTGCTGCGCGGCTGCAGTGGTTTGAGAAGTCCTTCCGGGCGCTGGGGCAGATCATGCACCTGGTGGAAGACGCGGCCGTGCCGGATCACGTGCGCAACGACATACTGCACGGGCCGAAAGCCCTTCTGGGTATCCGGGACACCTTTGAACAGTGGACGGATGAGCATCTTGCCGCATTTGGCGACCTGCCCCTACCGGGCTTCAGCGACCTCGACCTGCAGCGGATTTTCGGCGAGCCCGGGGACCCGCAGGCCCCCTTGCCGATTTCGCGGATCATCGACATGAACCTGATACAACGTGGGGAACGGCCGGAGATCACGGGGACGACCCTCGCCGGCATCGCTGAGTACTCCAATTCGAACTTCTTGAGCGCTGACACGATATTCCAGATATACGAGCATCCCGCGTTGGAGAGCACAGAGCCGATGGAGGGAGGCAATTACCTTCGAAAAGTTAAGGCAGGCGAACGAATTGAATATTTTGTAAAGAGTCGGAGCTTAGATCAGGAAATGACATTTACATTAGACCCCAAGTGCTATCACGACTACGCGAGGCTGCTGGTTCCGAAGGCCATCGCGTCTGCCTCGCTGATTCCCTACTATTTTTTTCGACCCTTTGGGTTTTCTGCGTTGATTTCTTGCTCCTGTGACGAAGATCGCGGTTGTTTCGCGACTGGGGCAGGGGCTCTGTATGTGTACAACCCGACGACCGAACCGATCCGAGGCGGTCAACTGGAAATTTACACGGGTGCTGGGCAACGTCGTCTCGTCATGACAATTCCGATCGGCTACCTGCCGCCGTGCATCCCGCAAGATGATTTTCCCCACTGCAATCCTTTCCTTGCGGTCGGGGTTGGGACAGGCTCAGAATTTTGGGGCGAAGATGTCATCGCGGTCTTTCGCGGAACGCTGGGGCGGGAAAGGGATGCCGTCCTGATGGGTCACCAGTATGTCGGTTGCGTGAACTGACGAAAGAACGATAGCCTGAGCATCGACGAATGTTCGGCACCGCGCCGAAGGCAGCGGATCAGCAAAGCGGAGTGCACCAAAGGCCGCAGTACGGAATCACGCCCGCGTCTCTTTGATCTTCTCGAGTTCTTCCGAGAAGATGTCGAACATCGGCTTGCCGAACAGCACGAAGCGGACCCGTTCGATCTCGGGGTGGTCCTTCAGGTAGTCGGCGGCCGTCCGGAGTGCGATCCGGGCCGCGTCGTTCAGGGGGTAGCCGTAGGCGCCCGCGCTGATGGCCGGGAAGGCGACGCTCTTCAGCCCCTTCTTCGAGGCGAGCTTTAGGCTCTCCAGGTAGGCGCTTCTCAGGAGGTTCGCCTCGTTGCGGTTTCCGCCGCTCCACACCGGCCCCACCGTATGGATAACGTAGCGCGCCTTGAGGTTGCCGCCCGTCGTGATCACCGCCTGTCCCGTGGGGCAGTGGCCGATGGCCCGGCACTCCTGCATGATGGCCGGCCCCCCGGCGCGGTGGATCGCCCCGTCGACGCCTCCCCCGCCCCGCAGGCCGGAGTTGGCGGCGTTCACGATGGCGTCGGTCTCTTCCTTCGTGATGTCCCCCTCGACGATGGCCAGCGTCGATGTGCCGATCTTCACTTCCATGACCGTCCCCCTCCTTCCTCTTCGGACCCTGTACCCTGAACCCTATCCCCCTTCTTTGACCGGGTGTCCCTCCCCGTGAACCAGCATCCGGTAGGTCTTCTCGATGCGGTCCCAGTTCTCCTCGCGGTCCATGGACCAGTAGCGCCCGATGACGGAGACGACGCGGCCAAGCCCCATCTCCGCGCACTTGTCCTCGATCTGCTTGACGTAGTTGGCCCCGCTCTCGGGCATCTCGCCGCGGCGCCCGAGCATGGCGTGGATGAAGAGCTCGGGGACGCCCTCCTTCTTTGCCATCTCCATCAGGGCGAGGAGATGGTTCATCATACCGTGGGAGCTGAAGAACGAGACGATGCCCATGAGGTGCAGGGCCTTGCCGCGCCGTATGGCCTCGGCCATGGTCCGCCGGTAGGCCTCGTTCGAAAAGAAGGCCCCGCTTTCGATGGCCCGGTCGATCTTCAGGCGGTCGGAGAACACGCGCCTGCCCGCCCCGATGTGG